>JAFUUV010000262.1 GCA_017471345.1 Ruminococcus sp. | reverse complement strand
CCGGCGCTGTTTTCTAACTGGCTCGACAATATGCGCTGCCGTCCCTACCGCACGGAGGTTCAGCTTTACAAGGCGCTGTTCTGCTTGCGGCACAGCGTTGACAGGGAGTTTATGACCGTCGAACAGCGCGAGGCGCTGCAAAAGCTGTGCTGTATCATTTCCAATATCGAGTACCGCTTTTACAAGGCGTTTGGCATGGAGATCGACGACAACCATACCGTTTACGGCGAGTGCGCATACAGCCTGATACCGGAGCCGGACGAGCCGAGCGTTTGCCTTATGCACGATTGGGTGTATTTGCCGACGGCGTAAAGGAGCTGCGGTTATGACAACGGATGAATTAAAGGCAGTATTTGAGGAACAGGCGCAGCGGTGCCGCGAGGTGTTGCTGCAAAAGGGTGCAGAATACACGCCCGATGAATCGGATCGCTTTTCTTCGTTCAGGACAGCGGCGAGCTTGCAGCATACTTCACCGGCAAACGCGCTGCTGGGTATGCTTTCAAAGCACATCGTCTCTCTTTACGACATGAGCTTTGTAGGAACGGAGGATCACAGTGCTGCAATATGGGACGAGAAAATCACCGACGCGCTCAACTATCTTTTCATCTTATCAGCAATCATCAAGGAGGAAAAACGCAATCAAAAGCATTGAAGTAAGAGTTTTGAATGCCGGCGCGGTCAGTGAGGCGGAAAAGCATACGGTCTTTGCCGCGAGGCTGACGCAGCGCGGGCACGAGATCCACAGCATGGACGATTTGCTTATGCTGTATGAAAAAGCCTACACGGAGAACACGCTTGAACGGATCGTAACTCTGCCGCACCCGACCGTACAGAAATTCGCGGTCATCACGGTGGCGGTCGTCGGCGCGAGCCGCCGCTTTCTGTCTCAGATCACGCGGCACCAAAATGAAGTGAAGTTTATGAGCGCGTCGCTGCAATACAGCAACTACGACGGGAACGCGGAGTTTGTGGTTCCGTATGAGATACTGACCGCCTCGCAGGACGTTCAGGAGATGTATATGAAAAGCTGTCAGTCGGATATGGACTGTTATTCAAAGCTACTTGAAAAAGAAATTGACAACGACGCGGCGGGTTACGCTGCGCCGCAGAGTTTACGGAATATCCTGATTATTTCCGCGACACCGTATCAGTGGAAACACATGATCGGTCAGCGCGTATGCCGACGTAACACCGCAGAGACGCGGATCGTTATGCTGAAAATCTGGCAGGAGCTTTACGAGCTCAGCCCGATCCTGTTTACGCCTGAGCAGACGGGACCGTTTTGTCAGCGCGATTACTGCAAGGAAGGCAAAATGAGCTGTGAAAAGCCTATTTACAAGCTCCTGACGCCTTCGCACATTCTCAGGCTGGATTATCCGGTGCTGTTTACGGAGGGCGACAATGAAAATAAGGCTGATTGATTTCGGGGTGCCGGAGAACCGCCTTCCGTTCAGAGCGCATGATAACGACGCGGGCGCGGATGTGTATATGCCCTATGACTTTACGATCAAGTCCGGTGAGATCGCAAAAATACCGCTGGGCTTTGGCATTGAGGTGCCGGAGGGTTACGCGGCGTGTGTGTTTCCGCGTACAAGTATGGCAGTTAAGGGCTTGGTCTGCGAGCTGCCGCCTGTCGATTCAGGCTACCGCGGAGAGATCCACGCAATCATCAGCAATGTCGGCAATGTTGAGCAGACGATCCGCAAAGGCGCGCGAATCGGTCCGTTAGTCATTGTTCCTGTTATCATTGCCGATTATGGTTTCAGCCGAGGAGAACAGCGCGGTACAGGCGGCTTCGGCAGTACAGGCGAATAGGGGGTGAAATTATGCAGTTGATGGACGCAAGAAAAGAAACCTTTGATCATATTGAGCTGTTTGACGCTCCGGCTATGTTTACCAATCTGCGCATTGACCGCTCCACCGTACCGGAGGGGCTGTTTTGCTACGACGTGCGGGGTTCGGACAACGATCCCGGCGCGCTCAATGCGATAGAACCGTTTGTATTCGTCAATCATGCGGGTACGATAATCGGCGTTGAGGATTATATGCTTGAAAAAGGGCAGGCAAAATATATTGCCACGCATATCAATTTTCTCGGTGACGAAATCACGCTTGACGAGTTCTGCGCAAAACACGGTATCGAAATCAGCGAACCGAAAAAGGGCGTGCTGGACAGTTTGAGGGAAAACAAGGAGAAAGCGGATAAAGCGCCTTCCGCTCCTAAAAAGAACGCTTCTGCTCAGGAGAGATAAAGAAAAGCGGTCGGACGCTGCCTGACCGCTTGTGCGCTATTTTGTGTTGTTGAGCTGTTTCATGATCACCATAATGGACGCCATGCTTTCAGAAGATAGCTTTTTGCCTTCCTCGATAAACTGCTGCAAGGCTTCGGGATTCTCGTTGCCCTCGTCAAAGAATTCAAGCGGGGTGACGCCGAGATATTCGCAGATGTAGAAAAACGCTTGCATTGACGGGAGCGACTTCTTGTTTTCGATATTGTTGATATAGTTGTTTGCCTGTCCGAGCGAGAGCGACATATCTCTTGCCGAAACGCCCTTTTGTGTTCTCAGCTTCGCAATTCTCTCAGGTACAAAATCCTCGTACACTGACCTCACCGACCTTTCCTGTAATAGATTGCATCTTATAACGCCTTCATATTCACAAACTGAAAAAGGGTAAATCGGTTGACATACAAACTATAATCTATTAGAATTGGATAAGGTACAAGAATTGAGCTATTGCAAGCTGTGAGAAAAAAATACCGCAATGCTTTTGACATCACGGTATCGGTTTATTTCTGATTCATATTTTTGAGTAAAACAAGTGCTGCGTCACGCTGTTCTTCGGATAAACCCGACCAACAATCAATCAGCTCTCTTGTTTTTGGTGTTACCTCGACTAAATCTCCGTCCGCGAAGAATTGCGATAAGGTAATACCCAAGCCCTTGCAAATTGCTTCTAAAGTATCAACTGAGGGAATGGCATTGCGTTTGATGATATTCGCTATGGTTGACTCGGATAAGCCGCTTTCTTTTGCCAAACGATATGCCGACCAACCTCGTTGAGATAGTATCTGTTTTATTTTAGCGGTAACATCCATAACTATACCTCATTTCTATGTCTATTTTACCCTTGAATTAAATGGTAATATACAGTATAGTTATAATAAAATAACATTTAATAAAACGGTATTGTTATACAGAAAGAAGGTAGGATATGGAATTGAAAAAAGCCTGCTGCGGATTCGGGCACAGAGAGGTATATCAAAATATTACCGGACAGCTTGAACGCGCGTACTTGAAGCCGCCGAACGTGGGTGTACGCTGTTTTACACCGGAGCAATGGGTGAATTTGATCATCTCTTTTCGGCGGCTGTTCGCAAAGCAAAGAAAAGCTATCCGGATATCAAGCTCATTTGCGTCAAGCCGTATTTGACGAAGGAGATCAACGAAAACGGCGTGTATTTGTTTACGCTCTACGACGATATTATCATTCCGACGGAGCTTGCGGACGTTCACTACAAGCAGGTTATCACGAAAAGAAACCGCTGGATTATCTCACAATCCGATGTGGTAATTATCTATACGATCAGAAATTACGGCGGAGCATATTCCGCTCTCAATTACGCCAAGAAACTGAAAAGAGAGATCGTGAAGATACAAGCCTGAAACGTCCGTATTTCAGCCGTAACGCGCAAACACGCAGCCTAATGATAATATACTACTATTCCGTTTTTGCTCCCCAAAAGGCGCATAAACAGTGCTTTTTCAGAGCAAAAGCGTTACATATCATATATACAGTAAAAACGCGGGCGCAGGGGTATTTCCTCTGCGTCCGCAGCATTTTCAGGAGGACAAAATGAAATTAGTAATAGCAGAAAAGCCGTCTGTCGCGCTCTCGCTGGCTAAGGTGCTTGGCGCGACAAAAAAGCATGACGGATATTTGGCGGGCGGCGGCTATCTTGTTAGCTGGTGCTACGGACATCTGTTGAAGCTCGCGGAGCCGGAGCAATATGACGAGAGCTTGAAAAGCTGGACTTATGAAAAATTGCCTGTTATGCCGGACGTGTGGAAATACAGCGTGTCGGCGGATAAGAAAAAGCAGCTTGCCGTTATTTGTACACTGATGAAGGACAGCTCCGTTGACAGCGTAGTCTGCGCGACCGACGCGGGACGCGAGGGCGAGCTGATTTTCAGGCTGGTATATCAGTATGCCAAATGTAAAAAGCCGATCGAGCGTTTATGGATTTCGAGCATGGAGGACGACGCGATCCGCGAAGGCTTTGAAAAACTCCGTCCGGGCAAAGATTATGACTTGTTGTATCAGGCGGCGGCTTGTCGCGCCGGTGCGGATTGGCTTGTTGGAATCAACGCGACAAGGTTGTTTACCGTGCTGTACGGGAGTACACTGAATGTCGGGCGCGTCATGTCGCCGACGCTGGCGCTGCTCGTTCAGCGTGAAGCCGAAATCAAGAACTTCAAGAGTAAGCCATTTTATGTATCGGAGATCGTCTGCGGCGGCTTTACGGCGTGTGCCGAGAGAATAGAGAACAAGGAGGCTGCACGGGCGGTTGTGAATGCCTGTAACGGTCAAACCGCAGTTGTTACGGAGGTCAATACGCAGAAAAAGACCGCTCAGCCGCCAAAGCTCTACGATCTGACGACCTTGCAGCGCGAGTGCAACCGCGTGTTCGGGTTCACGGCGCAGCAAACGCTTGATTATCTCCAATCCCTGTATGAAAAGAAGCTGGCGACCTATCCGAGAACGGACAGCCGCTATCTGACCGAGGATATGAGTGAGACGACGGAAAAACTGATTGCGTTGCTTCGGGAAAATGCGTCTTACGGCTCTGCTTGTAAGGGGAACCCCGATATAGCGCGTGTGACCGATAACGCGAAGGTCAGCGATCACCACGCGATCATTCCGACCATGCAGATCGTGAAGCTCGACCGATCGGAGCTTCCGGCGGGAGAACGCAGCGTTTTATCGCTGATTTCGCTCCGCTTACTGACGGCTACCGCGCAGCCGCAAATCACCGAGGCAACAACGGCAAAGTTTGATTGTTCCGGCTATACGTTTACTGTAACCGGCAAAGCAGAACTGCAAGAGGGTTGGAAGGAAATCGAGCGGCTGTTTTTTGCACAGCTCAAACAAACAGCGGAAAAGGAAGAACCGTCTTTGCCGAAGCTGACCGAGGGACAGCGTTTTGAGCGCGTCAAGGCAAGCGTGCGCGAGGGAAAAACTTTACCGCCAAAGCATTATACCGAGGACTCCCTGCTTTCGGCAATGGAGACCGCCGGCGCGGAGGAAACGCCCGATGACGCGGAGCGAAAGGGCTTGGGTACGCCGGCAACCCGTGCGGCGATCCTTGAAAAGCTCGTTGTAACAGGCTTTGTCGAGAGAAAGAAAAAGCTGTTGATTCCCACGCAAAAGGGCGTTGATTTGATTACGATTCTGCCTGACAACATCAAATCTCCGCTTCTGACGGCGGAATGGGAATCGCAGCTTTTGCAGATCGAGCGCGGCGAGCTGAGCGCTGACAGCTTTATGGACGGTATCAAAGAAATGGTGCGCGAGCTGGTGCGGACGCACAAGCAGCCTGAAAGGAAGTTTTTTTCGATGTTTTCAAACAAAAATGACGACAGAGAGGTTATCGGCGTTTGTCCGCGCTGCGGCTCGGCGGTAAAGGAGAGCCAGAAGGGATTTTTCTGCGATAACCGCTCCTGCTCCTTCGCGCTCTGGAAGGAAAACCGCTTTTTCAGCGGCAAAAAGAAAATCCTCACAAAGTATATCGCCGCGGCTCTCTTGAAGGAGGGTCGCGTTTTTGTTAAGGATTTGTACAGCGAAAAGAAAGATAGGACCTACGGCGCGGTTGTCGTTCTTGACGATACCGGAGGCAAATATGTCAACTTCAAGCTGGAATTTCCGCAGGGAAAGGGCGGTCGTAAATGAGCGCGTCGGTGTGCTTTGAGTACGGCGGGTATCATTTTTTTCCGTTGAGACGTTTTGAAAAAGGAGAGGGCGATTTTTTCGCGCTCTCCAAACGCCTTGAAAGCGATCTGTCTGTCGGATTGTCAGAGTATAAGGAGCGTCAGAAGTTTCCGTATTCATACGACGATTTTTACAAGGCGGCAACCAATCCAAATTATGATATTTTCTGCTGTGTGGAAAACGGCAAAAGCTATGTTCCGGCGACGCGGGAGCTGTTTGTTTATCACAATCCGTCTGAATATTCAAAACGCGAGGCGAGGATCATTCAAAACCGTATGCTGATAGATACAAATAATCAAAGATTTGATATGCAGCAAATTGATGACCGTCGGTTCATGTTCAATCCCAAAACGGGCGTTCTGCTTCTCGGAGCGCAGTATAAATCCTCCATTAAGATTTACGGCAGTCACGCGGAGGATTTGGCAAACGCGCGGATTTACTGCGGATTTGACGATTATGTGCGCGGCTGGGTAGGCACCGGGAAGGACTATCCTCACGGCGTTATCCATTTTGCGCCCAACGTGGATGACCGTAACGCAGCGTTATATGACCGCGCTTTCAAGACACTTGACATATTCTCGCAGAACGGAGCCGAGGCGCAGACGGTCGTGCGCGCGCTCGGCAAGCGCTGGGAACAGCCCTTGTTTTCCGTGCTGACCGATTTGGAGCAAAAGCCGTCGATCCACGAACAGCTAAAACAAAAGCCGGAGCAACAAAGCACCCGGCAAAACCAACCCACAAAGAAACAGGAGGCTGAAATTTGAGTATAAAAAGTATTGAAGCGGAAGAATTACGCGAAATGACCGGTAAGGAAGGTCTGATTTTACAGGGCTGCGGCGGTTCGCTGCAGGAATGGCTCGACGGCATTAACGATATGCTGACCGAGGCGGAAATCTTGCAGAACGGGAGCCGCTTTACCGATATTTACGTTTTTGAGCATGAGGGGCTGACGAATCTGCTGTTTCCATTTGAAAACGCAAAGCTCGACGTCGGCAAGCTGGCAATGTGGCGTTTACAGACTTTCGGTGAATTCAGCGGCAAATGGCTGACCGATTATGTTGATAACCGTTTGGGCGGATTTATTGATGAATCGCGGTTTGCCACCGACAAGCCCGACTGTCCGTTGATCGGCGCTGATGGGAACGTGTTCAATTTAATTGGGATCACCTCGCGCACTCTCAAAAAGTACGGCTTGGGCGATCAGGCAAAGGAAATGTCCTCGCGCGTATTCGCGTGCGGCAGTTACGGCGAGGCGCTGAACATCATCGGCGAGTATGTGAACATCACCGACTCCGAGCATGTCCGCGAGTTTCGCCCTTCCGTTGTGAAGAAAATCAAAGAAACAAAGGTCGCGGAGCCTTCCGATAAACCAAAGCAGCATAAGTCACATGAGAAAGGCAGATGAAAGGTATGGATAACAAAGTTTACGGCGTATGGGCGGTTCGGGGCGGCGGCTCTATTTTCGGTCATGCGGAAGCGTGGTGCAAGCACTACGGCGCGCCGATCGAGTTTGATTCTAAAAGCGAAGCGCAAAAATACGCCGCCGAGCTTAACAAAGACGCGACGGTCAATTGCCGTTACAGCGTCTGTGAAAAGCAGCATGAACCCAGTGCGGTCAGGTTTCCGTTGGAGCGTACCCCTGATGATAAGGTGCCGGCTGTCGGACGTCCCGCGCATTTGCCCGAAAACTACCTGCTTAACGCCGAGTTGAAAGAAGAAGCGCAGACCGGCAACTACAATATGCTGGATGGCAGGATGGATAACCTCGCGCTGGAGAACGCGGCGGAAAAAGCCTCCGTTATGGATAAGCTAAAAACCGATAAACCGCGTCGGGAGCCGAAACAGCCCTCTCACGGCGGCAAGAGTCAGGAGCGCGAGATATGATACCGCAGGTTTACCGCGATGTGGATATTTTGAAATCGTTAGGGCGGATCGTGGATCAGCACACGAAAGAGTTCAAAGAGGATTTTGAGCTTGATAAAAAAATCATTCTCAAAATGGCGCAGTCGCCCGATGAAAATGACCGTCACTTGATTTGGATGTGCCGCCCTCTCGGAACTCATTGTTTTGCGGAGCGGGATGTGTTTTTGGAAAACACCTTTGAAAACAGAGGTCTCTATGCTTATCACAGCGAAAAGCCGAATAAGAATCTGTTATACGCCCTTCATTTGAAATGGAATGACGGTGACACGGTCAAAGGCGATATTTATACGCTGGACTACACAAAGGAAGTCGAGCGGGTGTCGCTCCTGTCCTGTCCTGTCACGCAGGTCACTTTGTACTTTGCCAACGGCAAGGAGGTTACGGTTCCTTATGAATCATTCCATGACGCGATCCATGAACTGACCCCGAAACACGGCGCGATCGATTCATTCCGCTACCGACCGGAAAGCGAGACGGAGCTTGGCTTGATTTTGCGTCGGCTGCATATCAAGCGCGACCGTCAAGCTAACGTCGGCGATTTTGAGCAGCATATTGAGAGCTTGCAAAAAAGCTCCGTCAGAAACAAGCTGCAAAGGGCAAAATCTGAGGTCAATCCCTCGGAACCAAAACCGCTAAAAAAGAAAGAGCCGTCATTATGAAAGAGGATATGCGTTCAATACAGCTTCACTTTTTTGTTACGCCGCAGGAAAACACGGTTATCCGTCAGCGCATGGCGGGAACGGGTATTATCAATCAGTCTGCTTATTTGCGCAAGATGGCGCTGGACGGATATATCATTCAGTTGGATATGACCGAGATACATGAGCTGACGCGGCTGCTGAGTATCTGTTCCAATAACCTGAATCAGTATGTAAAGCGTGCCAACGAAACCGCCAGAATCTACGCCGCCGACATTGAGGATTTGTCCGAACGGCTTGACGTGATCAGAGATCAGGTCGGTCTGATTTTAAGAAAATTTGCGAATGTGACATAAAACCGCTGACTTTTCTGAACGGACGCGTTAGAATGAGCATAGGAATATACTTCCAAATTCAGAAAGGGGGCGCCGATTATGCGTCTGATTCTCAAACTGTTGTCGTTACCGTTTATCCTTATCACATGGGTTCTGTATGGAGTATGCAGATTGCTTGTTCTCGCTTCGGGCATGATTCTAGGATTTGTATCGGGGATAACGCTTGTCGCTGCGGTGGTGCTGTTCTTCAAAGCGGGCGTGGTGCCCGGCGTCGCATTTTTGACGATCGCCTTTCTGATCAGCCCTTACGGTTTGCCGCGGTTGGCGGCATGGCTGACAGGGAAGATCGGCGGTATCAACTATGTCTTGCGGGATTTTCTCGCAAGCTGAATCAATTATGTGCGGGGCGTTAGGCTGATTCCGAAAAGGATGTTTTCAGTTTAAGGCGGTGCCCTATGCGCAGGCGGACAGTTTAGGCTGTCCGCCTTTTGTCTTGTTTGGTTTCTTCTGTTACGTTAGTTACGTTCGGCAGAGCGAAAGTTCCAATATAACGGAAATAGATGTCGATTTGCTGCGGTGAGGTTTGCAATTTAAGATTATGTAAGGTACTATACAAACGCTTCACGCGGCTCGTTTTTGTCGCACAAAACACATAGCTTCAGTACTGCGATATAATCAAAAAGCACAAGCTTAGAATCCCTACGGACTCTGAGCTTGTGCCTTTTTTGTGCCCATACGCTGCGACAAATCGGCTGTGTGGGCTTTATTCATCAATGGCGGTTACACTTTTCCCCAACATTTTATTCGCGCGACACGGGGCGATACAGGTCGCGTCAGGTTTGCTCGCAACTCATCGCTTCAACCATCAACCTGACAGTTAAAGAGAAACCCCGACGAAACGCGCCGCCGAGGTTTATCAATTCTGTGTGGTTGTCTTTGATTTTTTGAAGGATTGCGTTCTGTTGCTCTGTCAGCATACCCAAATCAAATTATCAAACAAACGCATTTTTTCAGGATGTAAATATTACTGCAAACCAGTATACTGAAGCGCTTGCCTTAAATCTTCTATCAGGTCATCAGCATCCTCAATTCCTACGCTGAAACGGAAGAAGCCATTGTGAAACTCTTCGGGATAGAGATACTGTCGCTCGTCATTTTCGCCGAGAAAGACAATCAGGCTCTCATCGTGACCGAGCGAAACAGCGGAGGTTATGATATTCAGATTTTGCACAAAGCGATTATGTGTATCGTGATCAGCTTTTAAGCCGAAAGAAAGCACGCCGCCGAAACCGTTTATCATCTGTTTTTCAGCGATTTCGTGTCCCTTGTTACTCTCAAGTCCCGGATAGGCGACAAAACTGACGCCGGGCTGTTTTTCCAGCCAACGCGCGATTTTGAGCGCGTTATCATTATGCCGCTGCATACGCAGAGGTAAGGTGACCGTGCCGCGCATAATCAGCCACGCGTTGAAGGGGCTGATTGTCCCTCCGAGATTAACCTGCGCCTGCGCGCGGATGATATCCAGATACTCTTTTTTCCCGATAATCGCGCCGCCCATTGCGTCACCGTGACCGTTGATATATTTCGTAAGGCTTTCAACAACAAAATCCGCACCAAGCTCAATCGGGCGCTGGTTGTAGGGCGAAGCGAAGGTATTGTCTACAGAGAGCAAGGCTCCGTTTTGGTGAGCAATTTTTGCAATCTCCTCTATGTCGGAAATACTGAGCGTTGGGTTGCCCGGCGTTTCAATATGTATCAGCTTTGTGTTAGGTCTTATCGCCGCTTTGACGGCTTCCAAATCGGATGTATTTACAATCGTAGTTTCAACGTTGAATTTATTATTAAAAAGCTCGTTTAAAAGGCGGTAAACCGCAATGTATGTCACGCTCGAAAAAATCACATGATCGCCGGTTTGCAACAAGGAGAAAAACAATCCCGACAGAGCCGCAACGCCGCTTGCCAGCACCACGCAGTCCTCGCCGCCCTCTAAGGACGAGAGTTTTTCCTGTAAATACTTTTGATTTGCTCCACCGTTGCGAGTATATAAATTCCCATCAGCCGACGACCAATTCATATCTGTTGGATCATACGGCAAGGCGTAGCTGTTCGCCATTGTAATCGGACGACGGATAGCGCCCGTTTCTTTATCCACTTCGTTGCCGACGTGTACGGCACGGGTAGAAAAGTTCCAATGATGTTGTTGTGCCATTTTTATTCCTCCTATTGTTTAATCTTCAACCGCTTGTCGGTGGATTTTGCAAGGCGTGTGCCGACGCTTTGGAAAAGCTGCACCAGCAGCACCAAAACCACAACGGCAATCAGCATTACCAGATATTTATAGCGGTAATAGCCGTAGTTAATTGCGATTTTTCCCAAACCGCCTCCGCCGATTATACCGCTCATTGCCGTGTAACCGAGTACAGTTGTGACGGCTATTGTAACGTTTGAAATCAGCGACGGCACGCTTTCGGGTATCATGACCTTGGCAATAATCTGAAAAGGCGACGCACCCATGCTCTGCGCGGCTTCGATAATGTTGGGATTCACCTCGCGCAGACTGCTTTCAACCAATCTTGCTACAAATGGAAACGCAGCGATTACAAGCGGCACAACGGACGCAGTTGTACCGACAATAGTGCCGACTATCAGGCGCGTAAGCGGAAACACCAAAATCGTCAATATCAAAAACGGCACAGAGCGAAGAATGTTGATTAGTACATTCAAAAAGCCCATCAGCGGCTTTGGCAGCGGCAAAATGCCGTTCTTTTCACCGACTACCAGCAAAACACCGAGTGGCAGACCGATAACGACCGCAAAAAGGGTGGCGAGAACGGTGACGTAAAAGGTCTCCCACAACGCGAGCGGCATATCGTTCACCACAATATCCCATGTTTCCTGCAACACCTCTTGTGAAAATAAATCTCCCATTACCTTACCTCCTCTACCGTAATACCGTTTAATTTACGCAAATAATCTGCCGCTCTCGCGGCGGCAACACCGTCATTCGGAAAACTGAGCAGCATGCTGCCGAACGCCCTGTCACCAACACTTTTTGTAGAGGCGTACAGTATGTTTGCGCAAACGCCGATTTCAACCGCCATCTTGGCAATCAGCGGCGTATTGGTGGACGCTGAGCCGTTGAATATCACGCGCAGAACTTCCTGCGAATCCTTGCGTTTTGAAAGCGTTTTCTCACCGTCGGGAAATACCAAATGCTTTGCCGCCTGCGACCTCGGGGCGCTGAAAATACGGCTGACCTCGCCTTGCTCCACCACCTCGCCGTCCTCTAAAATTGCCACATCGCGGCAAATTTCCTCTATGACGCTCATTTGGTGCGTTATAACAACAACCGTGATACCCAGCCTTTCGTTAATCTCCTTAATCAGCGAGAGGATAGATTGCGTTGTTTTTGGATCGAGCGCAGAGGTCGCTTCGTCGCACAACAGCACCTTAGGATTGGTCGCAAGCGCTCTTGCAATGGCGACGCGCTGCTGCTGACCGCCCGAAAGCTGCGCGGGATAGGAATTCGCCTTGTCACGCAAGCCGACGATTTCAAGCAGCTCCAATGCGCGCTCTTTGGCTTCTTTGGCGTGTTTGCCCTCCAACTCCAGCGGAAAGCATACGTTTTTCAGGCAAGTGCGCTGCATAAGCAGATTAAAGCCCTGAAATATCATGGTGATGTCACGGCGGATGTTTCTGAGTTCCCTGTTGCCGAGTGTTCCCAAATCTACGCCGTCCACCAAAACACTGCCGGAGCTTGGGCGTTCCAACAAATTGATACACCGAACAAGCGTGCTCTTCCCTGCTCCGCTCATACCTATAATTCCGAAAATATCGCCGTCCTGTATTGTAATGTTGATATTCTTTAGCGCGTCGAGCGTTCCGTCGGGTGTGAAGAAGGTTTTGGAAAGGTTTTTTAATTCTATCATAATAACTGCCTTTCTGTCAGCGTTGTCTGTAACGCTTCTTTGAAAACGCGCCGACCGTAGCAAAACAGTCGGCGCGAAAGAAAAGGGATGTAAAACTTATTTGAGTGCGTCAACGGTTGTCTGCTTGCCGCCGTAAAGGCCGAGGGGTTCCACGTGGATTGTCGCTATGGAAACAAGCTTTGTACCGTTTTCGGCGTTGAAGTCCTCGAGATAAGGGAGATGCTGGAAGTAATTGGCGTCGAGCTCGCCGCTGTTTACAACGTTGTTCGGCTGAACGTAGTCGGTATATTCCTTGATGTCAAGCGTAATATCCTTATCCTTGAGAATATCCTTTACAACTGCCAGAATTTCGGCGTGAGGTGTGGGAGAAGCCGCGATAGTGATTGTTTCTCCCTTTATCGCGTTATAGTCGATTGAGGAATCGTAGCCGTCTGTGGGG
Source organism: Ruminococcus sp. (assembly GCA_017471345.1). Taxonomy (GTDB): domain Bacteria; phylum Bacillota; class Clostridia; order Oscillospirales; family Acutalibacteraceae; genus Ruminococcoides. Next base: position 4,464 of record JAFUUV010000262.1, on the reverse strand, counting down.
TTTGCAACAACGCTTACAACAGAGCCGTCGTATTTTTTGTTGATGAAATCAATAACCTGTTGACTTTCGAGCGCTGCCTTTAACGCGAGCAGCTTGGGCTCTTTTTCCCTGCCTTCCTTGACGACAAGGATGTTGCCGTAGGCGGACGCCGAGCCCTCAATGCCGAGCGAATCCTTAACGGGGTTTAAGCCTGCCTCGATTGCGTAGTTTGAATTGATTATAGCGTAGTCCACATCCTGCTTTGCGTTGGGAACCTGCGCCGCCTCTACCTCCTTGAACTCAATGTTTTTCGGATTGTCGGCGATATCCTTCGGTGTTGCGGTAATACCGGCGCCGTCCTTAAGCTTGATGTAACCGAGCTCCTCTAAAAGCAGAAGTGCTCTTGCTTCGTTTGTGGTATCGTTGGGAATTGCGATTGTGAGTGTTTTAGAGGTTGACGAGCAGCCCGCAAAAGCGATTGCAGAGGTGAGTATCAGTACTGCTGCCAATATAATTGCCGTGATTTTTTTCATGATGATTACTCCTATATAATTATTTATGTTAGTTCACCTTACCGCCTTCGACTACAAGCTTTTCCTCGTAATCAGAGCCGTAAGTGCCTGTGAGGGTTTGATATTACGTTCCAATCCATTCTGCCGCCCCCTAATTTGATTTAAGTCAACATCGCCGCATTCGCCCGAACCTAAAGTTCAAACGAAGCAGGCGTGGAAAATGCAAGTTCATTTTACAGCTCCTCGCTTATTCCTACTAAGTTAGTAGGCTCATTGGGTATTATTATATTCTCACTTTTCTCCCTTGTCTAATCTCGAAAAACTATTGACAGCGATAGGCTCTCCCTATATGGAAAACATAAATAAAAAACCGGCGGATTTTTAAAATTATCCGTCGGCTTTACCTGTGCTGAGGGTGCGTTTCAGCTCCTCAATATAAATTTTGCCCACCTTGCTGAGCAAAAGATTTTTCTTTGTGATATATCCAACCTTCATCGTTTCACCCGGATGATCGTCATCGGGCGCGAAGGGCACAGCGATGAAGTCCGACCCGTTCAGCTCCTCGCAAATGATACCCGAGCAAAGGGTATAGCCACCAAGCCCTAGTCTTAAAATCCTTGCTTTTATAAATCGAGCCACGGGCGGTTTTTACGAATTTCACAAGTCTTTTCAAGCGGAATATCAGCAACTATGAGTTGTTCATTCTCTGTTGCCTTGTACATCATTTCTCCCTCGGGAGACACTATAACAGACTGTCCGCTGAATGTCAGCTTATCTTCAATTCCGGTACGATTACACATAGCGATATAACTTGTGCTTTGATACGCCTGAACTCGTATTTCCCATTCGTATAATTCTATATTTTCTGATGTAAGATTTGCTGTAGGAATCAATATTAGTTGTGCGCCTTGCTTCGCACAGGAATAAATACTCAAAGGAATATGTCTGTCGAAGCAAATTACGATTCCGACTTTCCCAAAAGGTGTATTAAATACCTTAAATCCATCATCCGAAGGTGAATAATAATCCTGTTCATAAAAGTTTTTCGCCTGTGCAATATGTACCATTTTTGAAATACCCATTATCTCACCGTTCTTGTCTATCAAAAGAGACGCGTCATATCGCTTTCCGTCAATTTCAAGATACACGTTTGGAGAAGCATAAATGCTCATCTTACGGCAGGTTTCACAAATGGTTTTAATTTCGGGAGATTGTAACGTCATTAAAAACGAACTCGCATTTTGATTACTGTATTTTGGGAAAAAAGGTGATAGCTGAAGTTCGGGAAATATAATCAAATCCGCGCCTTTTCTCATAGCTCCACGCATAAAAGCAATCGTTTTATTAAGATTATGTTCTGTTGAGTTGTCCATTTTCATTTGTGCCATAGCAATCCGCATTATCGCTCACCCCTGTCAAATTCAATTAAATCCTTTATCACTTCGCCCGCAATAATCAAACCGGCAGTAGAAGGCACAAAAGCGGTTGAACCCGGAATATCCCTTCGCTGTGTGCATTTACGCGCGGTACCGGGAGGGCAGATACAATGCTTTCGGCAACTAATGGACATATCTTCAAGCGGTCTGATCGGCTTTTCCTTTGAATAAACAACCTTTAAGCTATCTATACCACGCTTGCGGCACTCGTAACGCATTACCCTTGCAAGAGGACATACAGAGGTTTCGTAAATATCCGCAACCTCAAATGCAGCCGCGTTTACTTTGTTTCCCGCGCCCATTGAACTGATTATCGGCGTTTCTGACGCTTTTGAGTTCATCACAAGCTCCAGCTTACCCTTGACGGTATCGATTGCGTCTACAATATAATCGTATTCGGTAAAATCAAACAGATCCTTTGTATCGGGCATATAAAAGGTTTTGTGAGTAATCACTTTACAATCGGGATTAATTGAGCGAATCCTCTTTTCGGCAACATCAACCTTGTGTTGACCGACGGTATCGCGCGTCGCAAAAAGCTGACGATTAAGATTTGTCAAACAAATCCTGTCATCATCAATCAAATCTATAGCACCTATCCCGGAACGCACAAGCGCTTCTGCCGTATAGCTTCCTACGCCGCCAATGCCGAATACAGCAACACGTGCTTGCGATAGCTTTTCCATCGCTTCTGTTCCAAATATCAACCTTGTTCTTGAAAACTGATTAAGCATACATCTACCTCATACGTAAATAAAGACGACTATAAAATGCCGCCGAATCAAAATATAGACTATTTAACCTATCTATATAGTAGGCTAATTATATAATATCATTTCTGAATTGTCAAGTGGCATAACTGGTTTATCTTTATATATAACAGTAATCATAAAAACAGCGAACCATTATGATGTTCATAACAGTTCGCTGTTCAATTTGTTTAGACTACCAATCGGCTGTTTCTCTTGTGGTTTCAAATCATCCTTATGGGAATTAGCCTTTTCGGCGTCCCGCTTATTTTTTGGAGGAATATTTTTATGGCAACCACTCGTCTTATGCCGCTGCATATCGGCAAGGGCAGGACGGTATCGACCGCGATCGCCGACGTGATCGACTATGTGGAAAATCCGCAAAAGACGGATAACGGCAAGCTGATAACCGGCTATGCGTGCAACACCCGGACAGCCGACGCGGAGTTTTTATTATCGAAGCGGCAGTATTTCCAGCAAACGGGCAGGCGGCGCGGCGACGACGTGATTGCCTACCACCTGCGGCAAGCCTTCAAGCCCGGTGAGGTCACGCCGGAGCTGGCAAATGAAATCGAGCGCGAGCTTGCCATGAAGCTGACGAAGGGCAACAACGCCTTTGTCGTCTGTACTCATATTGACAAGCACCACATACACAATCACATCATAATCAATTCCGTCAATCTTGATTGCACACGGAAATTCCGTAACTTTTGGAATTCGTCTTTTGCGATCCGCAGAATCAATGACTAGCTGTGTTTGGAGAACGGCTTGTCGATCGTCGAGATTCCGAAGCTGAGCAAAGGGCATTACGGCACATGGCTTGGCGACGACCAAAAGGTTTCCTATCAGGAGCAGCTGCGCCGTATCATTGATACCGTGCTGGAAGAAAAGCCGACGGACTTTTCCGACTTTCTGGAAAGGCTCCAAAGCTGCGGCGTTACCGTCAACACAGATAGAAAAAATCTGCGGCTGAAAGTACCCGGTCAAACGAAATTCACGCGCTGAAATACGCTCAAAGGGGACTCTATACCCAGCAGGCGATCCGCGAACGGATAGATGGTAAGCGCACCGTTACGCCAAAGCGCGGCGAACGCAAGCCGCAGACCAAAGTCGGTTTGCTCATTGATATTGACGCGACGATCCGCAGCGGCAAGGGCGCGGGATATGAGCGCTGGGCAAAGGTTTTCAACCTCAAACAGCTATCGCAAGCCGTTCTTTATCTGAGAGAACACGGCGACCTGAGTTATGAGGAATTGAAGGAGCGCACAGCGGCGGCGGTCACGCGCTTCAACGAGCTGTCGGCGGAGATCAAGGATTTGGAATCGCAGATGACCGCCAACGCCGAGCTGCAAAAGCAGATTGTCAACTACGCCAAAACGCGAGCCGTTTATGCGGAATACCGCAAAGCCGGTTACAGCAAAAAATTCAGAGAGGCGCACGAGGCAGATATCCTGATTCATCAGGCGGCGAAGAAATATTTTGACAGTCTCGGCGCCGATCAGCCGCTCTCCGTCAAAGCCCTGCGCGCAGAATACGCAAAGCTGCTTGCGCGAAAGCGGAAAGCCTACGCCGCCTACAAGCAAGCGTGCGAGGAAATGAAAGAGCTCTACAATGTGAAATCCAATGTAGAGCACCTGCTAAATATTGACGAAAGGGAAATTGAGCGCGACCGCGAACAAGCGCGGCGATAGCCCTTGACCGCAGCGCGGTTTCAGCGTCCGCAGGACGCGCAGCCGTCAACAAAGTTGACGATCTCAGGGGTTTGGGGAAGTGTCACCAACAAGCGTT
>JAFUUV010000261.1 GCA_017471345.1 Ruminococcus sp. | reverse complement strand
TCTCCTGAACCAGGTCAGCTGCCGTTTGGCGTAGCGTCTGGTTTCCTGCTTCAGCTTTTCAATACATTCCTCTAAGCTTGCCTCGCCACGAAAATACGGTGCAAGCTCCTTATAACCGATTGCCTTGACAGCGGTATCACCGATATTTGTCTGCAAAAAAGACTTTGCTTCCGCCAGCAATCCGCGTTCCAGCATGACATCTACACGACGATTGATTCTGTCATAGAGCTTTTCTCTGTCCGTAAAATTCAAGCCAATTTTAACAACGCGATAGGGTGACGGAGAGGAACGTGAACGTTCATTTTGTTCGGTGATGGTTTTTCCGGTAGAGTGAAAGAACTCCAACGCGCGGATGACACGCTTGGGATTGCGTTCCTCCTTCAAGCGCTCATAAGACGGCGGATCAACTTTAGCGAGAGACTCCAGCAAGCTTTCGATGCCATCCTGTTCGAACTGCTTTTGAAGTGTTTTGGTATAGGCGTCATCTCTTCCCTCTCCGAAAAACTGGATATTATTGAGCAGAGAATCAACATATAAACCGGTTCCGCCGCAGAGAATCGGCAGCTTTCCTCGGGCTGCAATTTCCGCGATACAACGTTTGGCGTCTTCGACAAACATAGCGACGGAATAAGTTTTGTCAGGCGATAAGAAGTTCATCAGGTGGTGAGGTATTCCCTGTTTTTCCGTTTCATCGGGCTTTGCGGTAGCGATTTGCATTCCTTGGTAAATCTGCATGGAATCTGCTGAAACCACCTCGCCGTCAAATTGTTTGGCAAGTTCGACTGCCAATTTTGTTTTTCCCGACGCAGTCGGTCCCACAACGGAAACGACATTTATTTTTTCATTCAAAGGAATCACGCCCTGCCAAATTGTCTTTCAATTTCGCTTTTTTTCATTACAATACATATCGGTCTTCCGTGCGGACAATACCGAATCTGAGGATTTGCCTCAAGGGTTTTAACGATATCAATCAATTCCTGTGCCGAATTCTTATTGCCTGCCTTTACTGCGCTGCGACAGGCAACATTGTGATAAAACCAATCCATTTTTTCGGTAAAGATATCGTTTTTGCCCATGGCGATATAATCCGCCATTTCCGCGATGCAGTCGGGAATTTCCGCCGCATCAATATACTGTGGCGCGCTTCTGACCAGTACCGTACTGTTTCCGAAATCCTCCACCTCGAAGGAGCAATCCGCAAACAGATTCAGATGGCTGACAGCGGCGTCGTATTCCTGCTTGCCGAGAGTCACGCTAACGGGTGTCAGCAGCAATTGCGCGGAAGAACCGGCTTTTTCGGCTTTAAGTTTCTCATATATAATGCGTTCATGCGCGGCGTGCTTATCAATCAGAAGCATTTCCTTCTGATTTTTTTCAACAATAATATATGTATCAAATAGCTCGCCGATATATTTTAACTCATCCTGTTGCTGTTCGTACAGCGTAACAGGTGCGGAATTTTCTTTTTTTGTAACGACAAGATCCTCTTGCGGCGGTGTGTTCGGTGTCTGCACCGTTGCCGGCGGTGTGTTGTGTGAATAGCTTTGTTCGCGTCGGTTGGTACGCACCGCTTCCCTGGAGTAAACATCAAAAGGTCTTGCGCTGTCGGAAACCCCCGTGAAAGATAAAGGCACAGGCTTTTGCGGTTTTGGTTGTGTAAAAGCTACACCCTCAAAGGGGTTAAAATCATCCTTCGTTTCACTTGCCGGAACGTCAGGCTTTGATTTTGTTGACTGTTGCTCTTGTTTTCTGAAAATCGCCTGCGCGTTTTGAAACGTACTTGTCCTGCGAATATCATGAATCGCGGAGTCCTCTTTAAAATGTGCCTGCTTGGGGGTGTCGAACCGCATCAGCGAGGACTTTGCCGCGTGGTAAACCGCGTCAAAAACAGGACGTTCATTGATAAAACGCACCTCGATTTTTGCCGGATGGACATTCACGTCAATGATTTCGAAGGGAAGCTCTAAATTGAGGACACATGACGGAAATTTACCGACCATGATGGATCCCTTGAACGCTTCCTCTAATGCCGCCATCGCG
>JAFUUV010000260.1 GCA_017471345.1 Ruminococcus sp. | reverse complement strand
GGATAGCATGAGAAAGTGTATGAGAAAGTGTGTAAAGTATATAAAGTGTGTAAAGTATATGAAGTATATTCTGACGCTTGCGCTGATATCCATGTTGGTCGATCCATGGTTCTGGTCGGGGCTTGAAATGCTCACCACGGCCAAAATGCTGCTTTCTTTGGTGTTGGAGAGCGGATTCCGGTTTATTTATATTTCATCTGTTCCGATTATATTATTGGCAATCGCGCTTGGCGTCAGTAATGTATGGCTAATCAAAAAAGAAGGCTTTCGCTTGCCAAACGCTCTCGGCATTATTATCGGTGTGATGATGCTGGCAGGGTTGCTGGCGCTGGAACTGCTTAATCCTTACTTTAGTATCGAGGATCCGGTGTGGTTCTATGTTTTCATGATTTCACATCTGATTCTTACTTATCTGCTTTCATATTTTGAGTGTATGTTGCTGTCAACCATGATCTGCGCGATAGCATCAACAAGATATCGCCCCGCGCACCAAATGGACTACCTCATTATTCTCGGCTGCGCCATTCGCGGCGATGGTACGCCGACGCCGCTGCTGCGCGGCAGGGTACAGCGTGCCTATGACTTCGCCTGCGAGCAATTTGCCGATACCGGTAAGTCTGTCAAGTTTGTGCCATCCGGCGGTCAGGGGCATGACGAGGTTATCAGCGAAGCCGAAAGTATGAAACGAACGCTGATGGAGTTGGGCGTGCCGGAGGAGCAAATTATATTGGAGGACAAGTCTGTCAATACCCAGCAAAATATGGCGTTTTCCCAAAAAGTCATCGAGCGGGATGCCGGTCAGACGGAGGATGTCAACATCGGCTTTTCCACCACCAACTACCATGTGTTTCGCGGCTATACACTCGCGAGGAAAATCGGTATGAAGGTAAAGGGGCTCTCGGCGAAAACCAAGCTGTATTTTTTTCCGAACGCATTCATTCGTGAGTTTGTCGGACTGCTTTGGGAGGAGAAGCTGCGGCACATCGTATTTATTTCCCTGCTGTCTGTTTCGATAACCGGTCTTTATTTAATCATACTATTTTAATATGGAATGACCAAGCAATGTTTTTGGCATATCATAAAAACAAATCATAGGAGGAACCCGCAATGAAAGAAAAAAAGAAAAACCCAACCCTGCATTGGAAGATAATTTCCGGTGTTCTGGCTGCGGCGTTAGTAACGGTTACGTGCCTGTACTTCTTCGCGCCGCGTCCGGCGGTATCCGGCAACACCGAGCCGACTGCCGTTGCCGCGACGACTGTAGCGGCGGCTGACACGCAGGCAGGCGACGCACTCTCTCTGTGGACAGAATCCGCACCGCTGAAAAAACAGCTCACGGAGTTTATGAAAACGATTACCGATGAAAGCTCCGCGGATTTCATCCCTGTCAAGGATCGTATCGCGGTCTTTGATATGGACGGCACTCTCTGCTGCGAGACTGATCCCGGGTATTTTGACCACAAGCTGTTATATCACCGTGTGGTAGAGGATCCTGACTACAAGGATAAAGCCAGCGAGGAAGAGAAGGAAACGGCTGCTATCATCAAAACATATTTTGAAACCGGCAGCTATCCTGAAGGCTTGGACGTCAAGCACGGCACAGCGGTAGCAACCGCGTTCAAGGGCATGACCGTGGATGAGTTTGACGCGTATGTCAAGGCATACCGCGATCAGCCGATGGAGAGCTACACGAACATGACCAACGGTCAGGCGTTCTACCGTCCGATGCTCCAGGTCATCGATTATTTACAGGCAAATGAATTTACGGTTTATATTGTCAGCGGCACCGACCGTCTGATTACACGCGGACTTTGCGACGGCGTGATTCAGATTCCGCCTTCACAGATGATTGGCTCCGACGAATCCCTTGTCGCTTCCAACCAAGGAGATACAGATGGCCTGAAGTATACCTTCTCGCATGATGACAAGGTGATTACCGGCGGTGAATTTCTGATTAAGAATCTGAAAATGAATAAGGTCAGTGTCATCGAACGCGAAATCGGTCAGCAGCCCGTGCTCTGTTTCGGTAACAGCTCCGGTGACGGCGCGATGGCAAACTTCACCATCACCAATAACAAGTACAAGAGCGGTGCGTATCTGTTGTGCTGCGACGATCTCGAACGAGAGAACGGAAATGTCGAAAAGGCGGATAAAATGCGCAAAAGCTGTGAGGAAAACGGCTGGACAGCGGTTTCTATGAAGGACGACTGGACAACCATCTACGGCGAAAACGTTACAAAAAAATAAAGGGAAGTTCTAACAATTCCCTAAAATGTAAGCAGGAACTGTCAAAAAACAGCTCCTGCTTTTTACATTCTTATACCAATCTTCATTAAAAAGTAGACTTTCTACTTTTTAATAGCGCCGTAGGCGCGTCAAGATTGTATAATACTAATACCTAATAAAAAGTAGACAATCTTTGCGGTCTATTTTCCGCAATACTGCGTTGTCGTCCTTGCAAGGCGTCAGCCTTGCTGCGTCCTTCGCCTTGTCTTGCGAAAAATATCCTCGCAAAGTATTAGTCTACTTTCTATCAGGAATTAGTATAAGACGGCAATTGCGCTTTTGCGCAATTGGAAAACGCGCCAAGCGTTTTCTCTCTGATAGAAAGTTGTCTACTTTCTATCAGAGAATAGTATTATTCCACGAGGGTGATTTGCAGATATGTCGCGTCGGCTATATCAACAATACAATCTCCGTTGACATCCGCCACCGAGAGTTGTTCGCCGGATAATTCTTCCAGTTCACAAAGATACCGCTGAATCGCCGTGACGTCCGCTATATTGATGATGCCGTCGAGATTGACATCGCCGTTTTCCGCGGTGAATTCCCACTTTGCTTTCAAAGTGATGTCCGACGTAATAGGCGTGGAGAAGGCGTACTTAGCCGCATCCCGATACCATCCTATAAAAGTATAACCCATTTTGTCAGGCGGTATCCGTTCACTGACAGTATTGCCGTAGGCGATGTTGCTGTCTACTGCAAGAACGCTGCCGTCTTCATTTTCCCATGTAACGGTATATTTGTTGATGATGGAAGCGAACTGAGCGGTATAAACGGTGTTGCCTCTGAGCGGAAGAACGGCAGGAGACCAGCCCATAAACGCGTAGGTGTACTTTGCGTCCGCGGGCTTTTGCGGAGTAGCGCCGCTGTATACAGGCGTTGTGCCGAGCTCTTGATTGTCATCGGTTTTCAGAACGGTGCCGTCAAAATTCTTCCACGTTACCGAGTAGGTGTGTTCAGTCGAGTTGAATTGCGCCATATATGTGGTATTGCCTGTTACGGGTGTGATTTCCGGCGACCATTCGCCGCTGAATACATAAGTGTATTGATCAACAGACGTTTTCGTCGGCTCTGTACCGTTGTAAACAGGCGTTGTTCCATAGGTGACTTTCTGTTCCTGCAAAACCTCACCGTTGCCGTCCAGCCATGTAATGGTATAGCTTCGCAGCGTGGGAGTAAACTGCGCGGTATAGGTGATATCTCCGGTAATGGCAGAGATGGCGGGCGACCAACCGCTGAAGGTGTAAGTGTATTGCGCCGTGGCGGATTTTGTCGGTATATCACCGGTATAATTCGGCGTTTCTCCGTGAGTGACGATGTCAGTTTTCAATGTATTGCCATCACCATCTAACCAAGTAACGGTATGTGGAGTGATGTTTTGCAGATAAAAATAATTCTGGTGCCAGTCACTGTTGCCGTCGCCTTGCGGACGGAAATAGATATTATAAATGCCGGTAGCGGAAACGACACAGTTGTTATTGACGGGAGGATACCAGCCGCCGCGATTATCATTTACCTTGATTTCATCGTTCTTCGTCAGCGCGATGTTTTCGAGTTTATATTCCAGCTTCCCGTCTGAATTGCTGCCGATACGGAAGATGTAATCCTCCTGATCGGTCCAACCGTTCATGGAACCAATCAGATAGTAGGTCGGGGCGGTATCCGCCTTGTATTTTGAGCCGCTTGTTTCGCTGCTGATAATCCAGACGGCGTTGTCTTCAATGCCGGAGGTGATGTCTACGGTCTGCTTGCCGCTGCCGTTATTAAAGACAATACCTTTTGTATTCATCGGAATTTGAGCGGTGAACACACCGTTGCCGGAATAAGGCTCCATTGCCTTTCCCGGCCATTGTGTGCTGCTGTTGCCCCAATAGTGGATATTCATGTTGCTCCAGCCGAGCGTGTTGGCTACATACACTGTGTAGGTTTCATCAGTGGAAACGGTTGTCGGTTCTTCGGTGACGGGTGCGGTTGTCGGCTCTGTTGTCGGCGATTGCGTGGTAGGCTCGGTCGGCTGTGGGGAAGTGTATTGACCCCATGTACCACCGCCGTTATTGCGTGTATCCGGAGCGACCGTGTAACAGTTTGTACCGCTGTCAGGAAACAGGTCGTCGGTTTGATAGACCTTATTTGTCCAGTTGTTTTCGGGAGTTGTCGAGCGCAGACCGACAAAAATCACTTGGTTCCATTTTTCCTCCGGAACCTCGGCAACGTATGTATCACTGTCCTTTTTTGTCATATTAATCCATTGATACTCGCCGTTAGTGTTGAACAGGTAGATTGCGTATCGCAAATTCAGACCGGTCCAAATGTTGTTGGGTACCAGATACAACGAGCCGGCGGAAATGACAGGATCGTTTGTGTCGCCGGTATTATATACAACCGCAACACCGGTATCGCCGACAGTGCCGGAAATAGTTCCGCCACGGACGGTAAAGGTATTGCCGGTGATGTGATCGGTATAAGTGCCGTCTGCGATAGTATGTGCCGGCAGGCTGACATTGCCGCCGCCGTCTAACTTTGAGATGACAACGCCTTTGGTGCCGCGTTCATTATAAGCAACCTTTCCGTAAGAAGCGAGATATTCACTTTTGCCGTCAAAGGCATTTTTGAATTTGTTGACCTCTGCTACCGCAGGGGATTTCCATGTGGTATCGGTGCTTGCCTGTCCCATCACACTGTTGGGACGCGCGAAAAACAGGGAAGAGGAGTCACCGCGCGATGCGACAATTGCCCACGCGCGTATGATATGCTCATCGCTGATACCGGAGGTATTGGAGAAGCCTGCCATACCGGAGTTGCCCATATAGGTATCGTGTGATTCCACCCACAGCACACTGTCGGCGGCGCCGGCTCCTTTGAAGTAGGTGCAGTCGGCAAGCTCCTCCGCTGCCTGATAATATGCCTTATCCAGCGCACGGTCGCCGGTATAGTTATCGGTAATATTCATGTAGGTTGTATAATTTGAAATATCCGTACCGGCGGAACCGAGAATTTCGCCGTAAAAATATAAGTCATTGTCTGTATATGACTTGACACCGTTGAGGACATTCGGCCAGAAATCGCTACGTGTGTTGGAGGGATCGGTTGGAAGCTCAATGTGCTTTGCCGCGTCAAAGCGGAAACCGTCTACACCGCAGTCTACACATTCCTTGAGCAGTGCCAGTGCTTTTTGCTGGACAAAGCTGTCCGCGGTGTTCAAATCGGGCATACCAAGATGATAATGGGTGATGTTATAGCGGTTGTCATCATTGATACCATAGGTGTCGCTGTGATAATAGCTGCTGTTTTTCATATCGGTATCCACACCGCTGTTCAGGTTGCTGTAACCGCCTCCGTCGCTGCCGTTATTCGCAAGATGGTTGACGACAATATCCGCAATCACCTTAATGTTGTATTTTTCCGCCTCTGCACAGAGAGAGGTCAGCTGTGCCTTGGTACCGAGCCATGTATTGCCGTCCGATACACGCAAGCCAAGCGGTTGGTACATCTTCCACCATTGTCCGCTGAGGTCTTTCCATGAAGCGTTATAATCCTTTGGCTGCTGTACCGGAGAGGTTTGCACAGCGGTGTAGCCTGCTGCCGCAATATCCGGCAGTGCTTCCCGGATGCTGTTGTAGGACCAGTTGAAGCAATGCAGAATCGCGCTTCCTTCCACGGTGTCCTGAGCATAGGTTTCG
>JAFUUV010000259.1 GCA_017471345.1 Ruminococcus sp. | reverse complement strand
GCCGCCAACCGCAGAAGCGTTTGGCGGTAAATCCGGCGGTTCGGTCAAGACCGAACCCTACAATATGCTCAGGATGACAGTGTTTATGAATTCCCTCAAAAGCCGGCTTGAGCACTCACCGCCCACTATTTAAATAAACAATTGACTTTTATGCCGATTTGCGGTATCATAAAAAAAGATAATGCCATAATTGCGTAAACCGCGCGGCAAATAATGCATATTCCCTGACGACTGATGACATCTTGCTCTGTGCGGTAAGAAAGGAGCCTACATATGATTTCAACTGTGATTGACCAAACCCTCGGGCTGGAATACCCGATTTTTCAGGGCGGAATGGCGTGGGTTGCCGACGCGTCGCTCGCGGCAGGCGTTTCCAACGCCGGCGGTCTGGGACTGATTGCCGCGATGAATTCCAACGGCGAACAGCTCCGCGCGGAAATCCGCAGGTGCAAGGAGCTGACCGACAAGCCCTTCGGCGTAAACATCATGCTGATGAGTCCCTTTGCCGACGAGGTCGCGGACGTCGTCGTCGAGGAGGGCGTCAAGGTGGTCACCACCGGCGCCGGCAATCCGGGTAAATATATGGAAAAGTGGATTGCCGCCGGTATCAGGGTGATTCCCGTCGTGCCCAGCGTGGCGCTGGCGCGTAAAATGGAGAAGATGGGCGCGTTTGCCCTCATCGCCGAGGGCGGCGAGAGCGGCGGCCATGTCGGCGAGCTGACCACCATGGCACTGGTGCCGCAGGTGGTTGACGCGGTGTCGATTCCGGTCATCGCGGCAGGCGGCATTGCCGACGGACGGCAGGTTGCGGCGGCGTTTATGCTCGGCGCGGTCGGCGTACAGGTCGGCACACGCTTTTTGGTCGCCGAGGAGTGCACCATTTCACAGGCTTACAAGGACAAGGTGCTCAAAGCGAAGGATATCGACTCGGTGGTCACCGGCAAGCGTCTCGGTCATCCCGTCCGCTCCATCCGCAACGCCTTCACCCGTGAATACGCCAAGGCGGAGTACGATTCCTCGCGCGTTTCCGACGAGGAGCTTGAAAAAATGGCAACCGGTGTGCTGCGCATCGCCGCGCGTGAGGGCGACGTCCGCAACGGCTGCGTCCTTGCCGGACAGGTTGCCGGTATGATTACAAAGGAACAGCCCGCGCGTGAAATCATCGTCGAGATGTTCACCGAGGCGGAGCAGGTTTTGAACGGAGCGACAAAATGGGTAAAATAGCGTTTGTATTTTCCGGACAGGGCGCCCAGTACAGCGGCATGGGCAAGGCGATGGCGGACGCCTCCGCCGCCGCGAGGGCGACCTTTGCGATGGCGGACAGCATCCGCCCCGAAACCTCGCGCCAGTGCTTTGAGGGCACCGCCGAGGAGCTGAAGGAGACCGTCAACACCCAGCCGTGTATCTTCACGGCGGATTTGGCGGCGGCATATGCCCTGCAGGAGAGCGGTATCACGCCCGACTGCGTCGCCGGCTTCTCGCTCGGCGAAATTGCCGCCCTTGCCTTTGCCAAAATGCTCTCCGACGAGGAGGCGTTCCGTCTGGTTTGCCGCCGCGGCGAGCTGATGGACAAGGCGGCGAAGGAAAATCCCGGCGCGATGGTCGCGGTGATGAAAATCACCCCCGAACGCACGGAGGAAATCTGCGCGCGGTTTGGAAAGACCTATCCGGTCAACTACAATTCCCCTGCCCAGACGGTGGTCGCCACCACCGCCGAAAGCCGCGACGCGTTCTGCGCCGCCGTCAAGGAGGCAGGCGGCAGAGCCAAGCCGCTGGCGGTCAGCGGCGCGTTTCATTCGCCCTTTATGGCGGACGCGGCGGCAGGCTTGGCGGCATATATGGAGAACGTCAGCTTTGCGTCTCCGGCGCTGCCTGTTTATTCCGACGTCACCGCCAAGCCCTACGAGGGCGATTACAAGGAGCTGGTCAGAGCGCAGGTGGAAAGCCCTGTCCGCTGGCAGCAGATTGTCGAGAACATGGTCGCCGACGGCGTGGACACCTTTATCGAGGTCGGCGTCGGCAAAACCCTCACCGGCTTGATTACACGCATCTGCCCCGACGTCAGGGCGTTCAAGGCGGAAACGCCCGAGGATATTGAGAAAATAAAGGCTTAACCTAACTATATAACGAGGTACATAATATGGATTTTACCAATAAAACCGCCGTCGTCACGGGCGGCTCGCGCGGTATCGGACTGGCGATTGCCAAAAAGTTAGCGGAAAACGGCGCGAACATCGCGATTCTCTATGTCGGCGACGAAAGCGAGGGCATGGCGGCGCTCGAGGCGCTGAAGCCGCTGGGCACCAAGGTCGGACAGTATTTCTGCAACGTCGCGGATTTTGAAGCCTCCAGGGCGGTCGTCGAGCAGGTGATTGCCGATTTCGGCGGCATTGATATTTTGATTAACAACGCGGGCATCACCCGCGACAAATTAGTGCTCAACATGGACGAGGCGGACTTTGACGCGGTTGTCAACGTCAACCTCAAGGGCACCTTCAATATGATAAAGCACACCTACAAGCACTTTATGAAGAAGCGCAGCGGCAGAATTGTCAGCACCTCCTCCATTGTCGGTCTGATCGGCAACGCCGGTCAGGCGAACTACGCCGCCTCCAAGGCAGGCATCATCGGTCTGACCAAATCCGTCGCGCGGGAGCTTGCCGGCAGAGGGGTGACGGTCAACGCCGTAGCTCCCGGCTACATCGGCACCGACATGACCAACGCCCTGCCCGACAAGGTGAAGCAGTCCATGCAGGCGCAGATTCCCGCCAAGCGCATCGGCACACCCGAGGACGTGGCGAACGTTGTGGCGTTCCTCTGCTCGGACGAGGCGGCTTACGTCACCGGCGAGGTCATCCGCGTCGACGGCGGTCTCGCGATTTAAGGAGGGGTATCATGGCAAGAAGAGTAGTTGTCACCGGACTCGGCGCAATCAGCCCCGTCGGCAACGATGTGCCGACGATGTGGAAAAATATGCTCGACGGCGTGTGCGGCATCGAGGAAATCACCGCCTTCGACACGAGCGATTTGAAGGTACATATAGCCGGCACCGTCAAGGATTTTCAGCCCGGGCTGTATTTTGAAAAGCGCGAGGCAAAGAAGCTCGATATCTACTGCCAGTACGCCATGGCGGCGGCACAGCAGGCGGTGGATGACAGCGGCATCCTCGGCCATATCGACGAAAACCGCTTTGGCGTCTACATCGGCGCCGGCATCGGCGGTCTGAATACATTTGTCAACAACACCGTCGGTCTCGAAAACGGCGGTCCGCGCAAGGTTTCGCCGTTTTTCATCCCCATGATGATCGGCAACATCGCCACCGGCAACGTGGCAATCCGCTTCAACGCCAAGGGCGTGTCGCTCTCCGTCATGAGCGCCTGCGCCACCGGCACCAACTCCATCGGCGAGGCGTTCCACGCTGTCAAGGACGGCTATGCCGACGCGATTATCGCCGGCGGCGCCGAGGCGGTGGTCGCGCGTCTGACCATTGCCGGTTTCCAGAATATGAAGGCGCTCTCCACCAATCCCGACCCCAAAAAGGCTTCGCGTCCGTTTGATAAAAACCGCGACGGCTTTGTCATGGGCGAGGGAGCCGGTATGCTGGTGCTCGAGGAGTACGAGCACGCCAAGGCACGCGGCGCCAAAATTTACGCGGAGTTTGCCGGCTACGGCAACACCTGCGACGCGCACCACATCACCGCTCCCGATCCCGAGGGCGCCGGACTGGCACGCGCGATTCGGATTGCCTTTGACGAGGCGCAGGTTGCCGGCGACGCGGCGGTGTACATCAACGCCCACGGCACCTCCACCCACCTCAACGACCTCACCGAGACCATGGCGATTAAGACAGCGCTCGGCGAACGCGCCTACGACGCGAGCATCAGCTCCACCAAGTCGATGACCGGTCATATGCTCGGCGCGACCGGCGCCATTGAAGCGATTGCCGCGGTCAAGGCGATTGACGACGGCATGATTCCGCCGACCATCAACCTGGACGAGCCGGACGAGGGACTCGACCTCGACTACACCCCCAAAACCGCCAAGCAGCGCGCGGTGGACGTCGCCGCGTCTACCAACCTTGGCTTCGGCGGTCACGACGCCTGCGTCGTCTTTAAGAAAATATAAGGGCACCTCTAAAAACCCGCCCATAATAAGGACTGATATCATGTTTCATATAGAAGAAATCAAGGAACTCATGGCGCTGCTCGAAAATTCCTCGCTGGCTGTGTTGGAGGTCAAGGAAAACGACTGCAAGGTGCGCCTTGAAAAGCCCGGCAACATCACCGTGAACAACACCGGCGTGCCGGTTGCCGCGCCCGCTGTGGCGGCGCCCGCTCCTGCCGCTCCTGCCGCGCCTGCGGCGGCGCAAAAAACCATCAACGCGCCGATTGTCGGCGTGTTCTACGCCGCTCCCTCGCCCGACAGCGAGCCGTACGTCAGCGTCGGCAAGCGCGTCCGGAAGGGCGACGTGGTCTGCATCATCGAAGCCATGAAATGCATGAACGAAATCCAGGCGGAGGAGGACGGCGAAATCACCGCTGTTCTCGCGACCAACGGCGAGCTCGTCGAATACGGTCAGCCGCTTTTTGCCATTCAGTAAGGAGTACGCCGTGAATCAGGAAGAAATCAAGAAAATTTTACCCCACCGCGACCATATGCTCCTGGTGGAGGAGAGCGAGCGCGTGGATGACAATACCGCCAAGGGCAAGTACACCGTCAGGGGCGACGAGTTCTTTTTGCAGGGACATTTTCCGGGCAATCCCGTCGTGCCGGGCGTCATTCTCTGCGAGACGATGGGACAGGCAAGCTGCTGTCTCCTTGCGGATAAGGTCAGCGACTGCAACCCGTATTTTACCAAGATGAACAACGTCTAGTTCAAAATTCCCGTCAAGCCCGGCGATACGCTCGAGAGCGTCTGCACCCTCACCAAAAACCGCGGACCGTTTTATTTTATCGACGCCAAGGGCTATGTGAACGGCAAGCTCTGCGTCAGCGCGGAGCTGAGCTTTGCGCTGGTGCCGAATCAGCAAGGCTAAAATACGCGAGGTAACATATATGTTTTCTAAGATTTTGATTGCCAACCGCGGCGAGATTGCGGTGCGGATTATCCGCGCCTGCCGCGAGATGGGCATTTCCACCGTTGCCATCTACTCGCAGGCAGACCGGAACGCCATGCACGTCCAGCTTGCCGACGAAAGCTACTGCGTCGGCGGCAACCGCGTTGCCGAAAGCTACCTCAACATTCCGGCGATTCTGACCGTCGCGGTGGAGAGCGGCGCGCAGGCGATTCACCCCGGCTACGGTCTGCTCAGTGAAAACGCGAAGTTTGTGTCGCTCTGCGAGCAGTGCAATATTAATTTTATCGGTCCGAGTTCTTCGATGATCGCGATGCTCGGCGACAAGGATATGGCGCGCAAAACCATGCGTGCCGCCGGCGTGCCCGTCACCCCGGGCTGCGATATCGTGGAGAATATCGCGGAAGCCAAGAAGGAGGCAGCCGAAATCGGCTTTCCGCTGCTGATTAAGGCGCGTTCGGGCGGCGGCGGCAAGGGCATTCGCCGCGTAGACAGCATGGAGCAGTTTGAGGACGCGTTCCTCTCCGCTTCCGCCGAGGCAAAGGCGGCGTTCGGCGACGGCGCGTGCTATCTTGAAAAATTCATTTTCCCCGTCAAGCACATTGAAATGCAGCTGCTTGCCGATAAATACGGCAACACCATTTGTCTCGGCGAGAGAGAATGCTCTATCCAGCGCAAGAACCAGAAGATGATTGAGGAAAGCCCCAGCCCCGCGCTTGATGAAAAGACAAGAAAGCAGATGATGATTGCCGCGGTCAAGGCGGCGAAGGCGGTCAATTATGTCA
The DNA here is from genome assembly GCA_017471345.1 of Ruminococcus sp. Lineage (GTDB taxonomy): Bacteria > Bacillota > Clostridia > Oscillospirales > Acutalibacteraceae > Ruminococcoides. The sequence continues at coordinate 343 of JAFUUV010000259.1, read as the reverse complement.
ACGCCGGCACCGTCGAGTTTTTGCTGGATAAAGAGAACAATTTCTATTTTATGGAGATGAATACGCGTTTGCAGGTCGAGCACGGCGTGACCGAGATGGTCACCGGTCTTGATATCGTCCAGTGGCAGATTCGCATTGCCGCCGGCGCCAGACTGACGCGTACACAGGACAGCATTTTTACACACGGCAACGTGATTGAGTGCCGTATCAACGCCGAAAATCCCGATAAGGGCTTCCGTCCGAGCTGCGGACGGATTCGCCGTTTGCATACGCCCGGCGGTTCGTTTGTGCGGTTTGATACCGCGATTTATCAGGATTATGAGGTGCCGCCGTATTACGATTC
>JAFUUV010000258.1 GCA_017471345.1 Ruminococcus sp. | reverse complement strand
AATATGTGGGAGCGGACGATCTCCTGCTCCTCGCTTTCAAAAACCTATTCTATCACCGGCTGGCGTTTGGGGTATATCATAGCTCCGCCTCATATTATCGACGCAGCAAAAAAGGTACACGACTTTTTGACCGTCGGCGCAGCTGCACCTTTACAGGAGGCGGCGGTGACAGGACTACGCTTCGGAGACGATTATTACAGACAGCTCGCTGAAAAATACACCGAAAAACGCGATTTGTTCCTAAAAGGGCTTGACGATATCGGGATCGCCCACACGAATCCGCAGGGTGCATATTATGTGCTTCTCGATATATCGGAATTCGGTTATGAATGCGACCTTGATTTCTGCGAAAAGCTCGCCGAAAAGGTCGGCGTAGGCGCCGTGCCCGGCTCAAGCTTCTTCCGTGAAAACGTTAACCACCTGATCCGTCTGCACTTTGCTAAGAAAAACGATACTCTTAATGAAGCTCTCAACAGGCTTTCGGATATATATAAACTTAGAAAATGAGGTGTTTGAAAGTGAAACGTATTTTAACAATTCAGGATATATCGTGCGTCGGAAAGTGCTCTCTGACCGTAGCACTTCCGATTATTTCGGCAACAGGCGTTGAAACGGCGATTTTGCCGACCGCCGTGCTTTCAACACATACAATGTTTCAAAATTTTACCTGCAAGGATTTGGACGATCAGATTTTGCCGATCGCTAAGCACTGGAAGGATGAAAACATTACCTTTGATGCTTTTTACACGGGTTATCTTGCCTCGGCACAGCAGATCGATAAGGTTCTGAAATTGATCAATAGTCTGAAACGCGAAGCCGACCTTGTGATCGTTGATCCGGCTATGGCGGACAATGGCAAGCTTTATCCGGCTTTTGACAGCGGCTTTCCTAAGGAAATGGCAAGGCTGGCGGCGCAGGCGGATATTGTTTTGCCGAACATTACCGAAGCGTGCCTGATGACCAATACTCCCTACCGGGAAAGCTATGACGAGCAGTTTGCAAAAGAAGTAGTCAAAAAGCTTGCCGCACAGGGAGTTTTAACCGTTGTGTTGACAGGAGCGGCGTTTGACGGCAAATACGGTGTTTTGATTTATGACAGCAAAACGGAAGAGTTTCGCTTCTATGCTCAAAACAAGGTAGACGCTTCTTATCATGGAACAGGCGACGTTTTCAGCTCTGCCTTCACCGGTCTGCTGCTTCGCGGAAAATCCGTTTTAGACAGCGTAAAAATCGCGGCTGATTTTACGGCGGAAAGCATCAGGCTCACAAAAGAAACACCCGGCTCAAATTGGTACGGTGTTGATTTTGAAAGAGTCCTGCCTTATTTGATAGAAAGGATCGATGCCAAATGACAGAAATAGCAAGCGTGACGCATGAACTAATCAAACCTTTTGAAACGGTTGCTTTTCCATTAACCTGCTTAAATGGCGTGTTTAAGCTTTTTCTGTATCAAAACAGTAAAGTGTCGATTCTTTTTCTTTACGAAACCGCTTTGTTTATAAAAGCCGGTTGGAACGAATGAAGATGATGCTTTTGGCTGTTACACTTCACAATATCTTCTGCAAGTGCTTTGACGGCAGCAGAGAGGACATTGCGGCGGACGTTAGTGATCAGTAAGCATAGAGAAATCGGTGCAATCAATCAACGAATAAGAAGGTGCGATTAGTATAATTGAATGACAAAGAAAACCGCTGACCTCTAAAGCGCGTTTTCGGCATATCTAATATCAATACAGGCAGAAGGAAAATGAAAAAAAGCGAGTTTTTCCTCTGCCTTTTGGTGTTGAGCGAGATTCGACACGTTCTGATCATTTCTTTTTATCGACAACAAATTACGACAGGATAATTATGTAAAATCTGTTATTATTGCTATTATTGCTATTAGTGAAGCATTTTACAAATAGTGATAAGGAAAAACTTGCTTTTGAGAGGGAAAGCAAGCGTTACAATCAAAAAAATGCTAATAACGGCGCTGTATGGTCAAATGACTGTGCAGCGCTTTTCTATTCGACAGATTTATGCCTGTTCTTTTGTGATTTTGCTTTTTCGCCCACAAAAGAACAGGATTGCGCAAAAATTCGCGCCCCTCCGCGTTGATTTGAAAACAAAAATTTCAAATCAAACGGAGGAATTCTTTTGTCAATTTACTATTTTGAAAATGAAAACGGCACGTTCTTTTCCGAGGACGGAAAGCGCAGATTTATCCGTCTGAGCGGAAAAGACGCCTATGACTATATGAGAGAAAACAAAACCGGCGACAGTTACTTTGTTCAGACGATTACAGACGACACCGAGGACGGCGAGAAGGTCTTTGTTGAGGTGCCGAAATCATCGGTCAGTGTTTATCGCGGTGGCACCTACCACGCGCAGTATCTTTCCAAAATGAGGAAGAAAAAGCATTACCGCATAGTTTCCCTGTATCACCCGACGGAGGAAAGCGACGGCACGGCGGTAATGGACAAGTACGGCGATGACGGTCACAGCGTTGAGGACGCGGTTATCCGTGAAATCAACCTTGAAATCCTGCGCCGCGCATTGAAGTCACTGACTGACGATGAATTGAAAATCGTTCGTTCTCTTTATCTCTCAGACAATCCAATATCAGAGCGGCAGTTGAGCAGGATTATGAATATCCCTGTGACGACGCTGGATTATCGTAAAAAGCAGGTTTTGAAGAAGCTGAGAAACTTTTTTGAAAAAAACTAAAATTTTTTTCGTACAAATCGAAAAAAAGTCCGCAGTATAGGAGTGAAAGGCTTTTTTGAACGGAGTTAGCTGCTCTGAAAGCCTACAACCGAATATCAGCACTTCTTCTACCTTCCTTCTGTGTCCTTTCGGACGAGCCACAAGAGCGGACGCCGCGCAAACGGCCTCTATGTCTCTGACGGCGTGAACGCAAACACGCCGAAGGCGATGAAAAGCAGAATACATAATGATACTTCCGTCAAGTCCTATAGCCGAGCGTGTCAGCAACCGTCGCAGCACTGGATGGCGGCCGCGGGCGATCCCCGCGGTGGTGGAAAACCAATGAGGCCGTATGCGGCGGCCGGGAGATTTGTTCCCTTGTACTTGGGGAAATCGAGGATAAATGCAAGTACAAACGCTTGCCGCCCGCGCGATAAGGTGAAAGCTTATCGCGTCGGACGGTAGGTGAGCGCCTAACCATTTTATATTATTTGTGAGAAAGGAGATTTTGATTTGAAACGAATCACAAAAAGCGTAACGGCTTTGTTTATGGTGCTTGTCGTTTGCTCGCTGAGTATCATAAACGCTTTTGCGGCTAACGATCCCGTTCAGAACGTGTCGTATTCCTATTCAGAAACGGGAAATTGTACGGTTGACTATGGAGGAATCGTCTATGTCAGCAACAGTTACAACTGCACGCACCGATTTACCGTAAACGGCAGGATCGCCACCTGTACTTGGTCGTTGAACAGCACACCGTCAAAGGGTACGTATAACAACGCCACTAAGTATTATCTGGCAAAATCAGCAATGCGGGCAAAGGCGTTTTATTGGCTGTATTTAGCACCTAATACTAAGATTGCTTCCGCGAACGCCAAATACGATCAGTCGTCAACCACCTATGCGGACGATATTGCGAACGCGCTTGCCTCCTGCAGCTCTACCGGAGATTACGCTTTTATCCATAGCGTGATAGACTACTTGCAGCAGGGACAGCTGAATGAGTACAACGACGCTACATGGAATAAAGTTGTAAAGGTGTTTGCGGCGAAAGCGCAGTATTATCCGGACGTACCCGCCGAGTATAATATTTTCTATTTCTACCCTGAGGGCAAAGCGTCTCAATCGCTGATGTCGTGGGAGGAAGCGGCACACGGATATATCAAGGTGATCAAGAAATCTTCCGTGCCGGCGCTTACGGACGGCAATGCGCTCTATTCTCTGAGCGGCGCTGAGTTTACGGTTTACAAGTCAAGAATCGACGCGGAACAGAAAGCAAATCCTTTTATGACGCTCGCTACCGACGAAAACGGCGTTTCGACCGTCAGCGAGATCGATTTAGGCTCTTACTACGTCAGAGAAACAAAAGCGCCCACAGGCTTTGAACTGTCCGATGAAATCAAGGAGCTGGTGATCGACGCTATCCGTGAGGAACCGTATGTGGTTGAGTTTGAGGACAAGCCAATCGCGGCTTCGCTTTCCGTACTGCTTAAAAAGAGGAATGCCACAAGCGGCACGCACTCTCAGGCAGATGTGTCAGGCGCGGAGTACACGGTTTCTTATTATACAGGCTTCTTTGACGAAGAAACGATCGGCAGCGTCGCTCCTGCGAGAACATGGGTATTATCCGTTGACAAGAACGGTATGTGCAGATATGACGCGGAGCATTTTGTTTCAGGCGACGCTCTGTATACTGACGGCAGCGGCAATAATGTTCTTCCGCTGGGCACAGTTAAAATCAAGGAAACCAAAGCGCCCGACGGCTTTTATCTTGACGACACAATATTTGTCCGTCAGATCACGGCTGAGACCGCCGCAGATGTGACGCGGTACAACGTCCCCGTATCAGACGAGTATGAGATACCGTACCTCACTTTCTCCGGCGAGAAGAAGTGGGCAGATGATAACGACCGCGACGGCAAGCGTCCAAAAAGCGTCACGATCGAACTGTACAGAGACAGAGCGCTGATCGATACCGCAGTTGTTTCAAAAGAAACCGACTGGAAATATGAGTTTATCAATTTGCCGAAAGCGTATGTCGATATGTCCCTTGAAGAACACGTCCATAACTACACCTACGAGGTCAGAGAGGGCGCCGTTGAGTATTACACAAGTAAATCGACGGGCGCAGTAACCGATCCCGAGGACGAAAGCCATTTGATTTGTGATTTCACCAATCACTACAAGCCCGCAAAAATCTCCGTGGGCGGTACAAAGAGCTGGGACGATTTTGACAACCGTTTGGGTTTGCGTCCGCAAACAATCAAGGTCATTCTCAACCGCGACGGCAAAAAGTACAGCGAGGTCACGACCTCCGAGGCGGAAAATTGGACGTATTCGTTTAAGGATCTGTATAAGTACCATGATGGCGGCAAGGAATATGTCTACACTGTTACAGAGGAACCGGTGCCCGGCTATACCTTGACGGTTGACGGATATAATACGAAAAACACGCTCAAATCCGGCTCCGTTACCCTGAACAAGGCAGACAGACGAAACAAGCCGATGGAGGGCGTAACCTTCAAGCTCTTTACCGAGAACGGCAAGCCGGTCAAATCATCCAGCAACGGAATAAAATACAAATACAGCGGCTTATCTGACAAGGAGGACGACGCGGTATATACCACCAATGCGGATGGTCAGATCATTGTCGAGAATCTGCCTTGCGGCAAATACTACTTTTTGGAAATAAAGACCGCGGACGGTTATATGCCTTACGGCGATAAGCTGCATTTTGAGATCGACGGAGAAACCGACGCTTCTTTGAACGTCACGCTCGACGTCAAAAATGAAAAGGCTGTCATGCCCGAAACAGGCGGCTGCGGCAATGTGTTGTTCGGCTTATTGTCCGCTGTGCTCGCTGCTTTTGGCGCGGTACTCCTTTACACAACAACTAAAACTTCAAAAAAGAAAGGTTGAAACTGATGAAAAAAAGAATGTTTACAATGCTTTTCGCGATCATTATGGTGATCGCGGTTTCCATTCCCTGCGTTTCCGCGGCAACCTCTGAGCTGACGACTGCGAAGAAGGTCAGCTTTACAACAGAATGCTCCAAACCCGGTTATGAGTTTTCGGTTTACAAGATCGCAGACCTCAAAACCACGTCTGATCCGTATTCCGTCAAGTACGACGTTAAGATTAGCTCCGGCGAAGTCAGAGCGGCGATTTCGGATGGCAACCTCAGCGACGCAAACAGAGCGAAGATTCTGAACGCGCTCGACAAGGACACCCAGCTTGCGGGCGCAACGATTATCGGAACCTACAAAGTCGATACCGACGGCAACAGCAAGACGTTTTCCAATCTGGCACAGGGTATCTACTATGTGCGCGCGACTAACTTTCCCTCCGGCGTAAAGAAGGTCACCAATTCTGCTTTTGCGCTCCCGTACTACACCGCCGAAAACGGCTGGGTATATGACCTTGACACGATCAATCTTGCCGCGAAGGTAGAAGAAGATAATCCCGACATTGAAAAGGAAATCACCAACTCCACTCGAAACAACGTCAATTTCACCGACGTATCGATCGGCGATACCGTTGAATTTAAGATCGAATCCTCTGTTATCGGCGCGGTCAACGACGTTGACGTGCTTGATTTCAAGCTCAACAGCTATGTTGTGACCGACGTTATGAGCAAGGGCTTGACGCTCAATCAAAAGAGCTTTGCGGTTTCTCTTGAAGATGCCGACGACAAAAATCTTGCTGAGATCGCCGCTTCCGATTATACGGTCAAGGTTACCGCTGAGGCAGGCAGAGATACTAACTTCACCGTTTCGCTGAAAAAATCGTATCTGCAAAAGAATGAGTTTTATTCAGCCGACCACGTTGCGATCCGATTTTCAGCCGTTCTGAATAAATACGCTACTACTGAGCCCGTCGGCAACCCCAACGAGGCGGTCAAGCTCACCTATACCAATAAGAACGATGTAAAGGGTGAGGTTGACGGCAACAAGGTGTTTGTTTACACCTATCACATTCAGGTGCATAAATTCGACGATATGGGCAAGGCGCTGAAAGACGCGGAATTTGCTTTGTACAAAACTGAGGCTGACGCGAAGGCGGAAAAGAACGCTATCGCGACAGGTACCTCTGACAAGGACGGTCTTGTGGTATTCAACAATGCAAATAAAGAAGAAATGCTGCTCCAAAGCGGAAAGTATTTCGTCAAGGAGACCAAAGCGCCTACCGGATACAACCGCTATACTGACGTCATTACCGCTGAAATCAACGTTACCTACGGCGACGCGCTGACAAACGGAACCTATATTGTAAAGGGCCCCGACCTCGGCCTTGTTTCCTTTGACGTCAAGAACTCCAAAACCGTACTTCCGCAGACCGGCGGACAGGGCAACGTGATCATCTATTCCGTCGCCGTATCTCTCGCGGTCGCGGGCGGCGTTATCCTTTTGGTTCTCAGAAGAAAGAAGAAGTCCGCTGACAAGTCGGCGTAAATCCTATTGACCGAGGACGGTAACAGATGAAGAATAAAATACTACCGATGATCGCAGTCGTGATCCTGATAGCCGCTGCGTGCGCAGCCCTTTATCCGACAGTTTCACAGGGGTTCAATCAGCTTATGTCCGAGAGTGCGATCACGCATTACAACGATACCGTGGACACGTTATCCGCAGCGGAAAAGGCAAGGCAGCTCGCCGCTGCGGAGGAATACAACCGCAGTTTGGAGGAACGCGTTGCCGACAGCTTTTCGGCTGAGGCGTTTGAGAACGACGAGAGTTATATGCGGATTCTGGACGTAACGGAAAACGGTCAGATCGGCACGATCGATATTCCGTCGATCGATTGCCGTCTGCCCATATACCACGGCAGCGGTGAAGATATGCTCACAAAGGGAGCCGCCCATTTAGCGGGTACGGCGTTTCCGGTCGGCAGCGATTCCGCGCGGTCGGTGATTTCGGCGCACACGGCTTATCCGGGCAAAATCTTCTTTGACAGATTAACGGAAGTGAAAATCGGTGACGGGTTTTCTGTTACCGTCCTCGGAGATACCTATTATTACAAGGTCGTTGAACTCAATACGGTTCAGCCCGACGAAACCGAATACCTGTTGCCGGAAAAGGGCAGGGATTTGATTACGCTGGTGACCTGTACGCCGTATTCGGTCAACACTCACAGGCTGCTTGTTACGGGAGAACGCGACAGGCAGCCGCGCACCGAGGAAAAAGAAATCACGAGAAATCAGGATAAGCCGGACAGCACTTATCAAGCCGTTGCTTTGGGTGTTACGGTGATTGCGGTCGGCGTGATAACAGTGATCAGAGCGGTCAGGAGGAAAAGGAATGAAAAGTAAAGTTTTATTGGCGACAGCCCTACTCTTGATCCTGATCAGCGCGTCGCTGTTCACCTATCCTGAGGTTTCTAAGCAGGTGGTACAGGGTCAAAACGACATTGCTATCTCTCGCTTTGATAAAACCGCCGGGAATGTTCAGGGTGACAACGGCGATAATGCCGGCGACGGTGATGGCAGCGATGACGGGAATGGCAGTAGTTACAGCACATATGAAGAAGCAGCTGCGGACGGCGCTGTCAATGACGAGGGCTATCTGATCAATGACTACGGAGAGGTCATTTCCGACTATCCCGTTGTCTTTCAAAAGGATTTAGACAGGCTGTATCGGGACAGCGCTGCCTACAACGCCGCTTTGAACGAGCGGCAGGATATGGACGTGGATTTTTCCGTTTCCGCGCTTGACCTGACTAACTACGGTGTTTTTGACGGTATCTACGGCTACATCAGCGCGCCGTCGATTGGGCTAAATATACCGATCTTTCTGGGAGCCGGCGAGTACAACATGGCTTGCGGCGGCGCGCATTTGTATCATACGTCGCTACCTCTGGGCGGTGAGAGCACTAATACCGTCATAGCCGGTCACACGGGTTATTTCGGAATGATCGTATTTGACTATCTCCCTCTGCTCAGCGAGGGAGATATTGTCAGCGTGACGACCTATTTTGATACGCTTGATTACCGAGTCACAGCCAAAAAGGAAATCACCGCGACGGAGACAAACGATTTATACATTTCAAAAGGAAAGGATTTGCTCACGCTGATCACCTGCGCAAGAATGGGGAAAACCCGCTGCGAGGTCATCTGCGAGAGAGCGTGATACGAAAGGAATAACAATATGATAGGTTTTATTGCCGGCTTCTTCACAGGAGGCTTTTTCGGCGTTGCGCTCATGTGTGTTTTGTCCGTTGCCGGACGGAGCGACGACGATCACGAGCACGATTCCAATGATTCGGATAAAAACAAAATGGACAATGAATAGGGGATATATATGTTTCAGCGTTTGACAGATAGGGGAGACGTTGATAAGGAACATATCATTGAGTTGGAGAGCGGAAAGGCAAAGCTCTTTTTCTTGAAGGAAAACAAAAGTGAAAACGCATTAGTCAGGGTGAAAAACCTGCTGCTTGATTCCTACGAGCAAAGAGTCCACAACAATTAAACTTCGCGCCTGTGCACTATTGCATTTTGTGTCGAATCACGGTAAAATAGGGGTGAGCTGAAAACTCATCCTATTCATACCAAGCAATATGTGTCGGGCAGGATGGAAGGACGGAATCAATGCAGACGACACAGACAAGCTCTATCAAAAGAGTTTATTGCTTGTATAGAGTATCTACGATAGGACAGGTTGATAAAAACGATATACCTCTACAAAAGCAGAGCTGCCGCGAATTTGCCAAGCACCAGCCGGGCTGGGTGATCCAAAAGGAGTTTCAGGAAAAGGGCGTTTCGGGCTTCAAGATTTCGGCTGACGACCGCGACGCGATCCAAGAGCTGAAAACAGCGGCGGAGCACGGCGAGTTTGATATTCTTCTTGTCTTTATGTTCGACAGGCTCGGACGTATCGACAATGAGACGCCTTTTGTGGTGGAGTGGTTTATCAAACACGGTATTTCGGTATGGAGCGTCAACGAGGGCGAACAGAAGTTAGACAGCCACGTTGACAAGCTGATGAACTACATACGTTTCTGGCAGGCGACCGGCGAGAGTCAAAAGACCTCTATCCGCGTAAAATCCCGCCTCAGACAGTTGGTTGAGGAAGGGGTATTTACCGGCGGCGTCGCTCCTTTCGGTTACAGGTTAGTCAAAAGCGGAATCATCAACAAAAAGGGCAGAGAGCTGATGACGCTCGAAGTTGAACCGAGAGAGGCGGGGTTAGTCCAAATCGTTTTCGATTTGTCGGTCAAAGAGGGCTACGGCTCCTATATTATGGCTAACTATCTCAATGAGCGTAATATTGTTACGCATAACGGCGCGAAGTTTCAGCCTATGACTATCAAGAGGATGCTCACAAATGAAATCTACCACGGCTTTTATGTCAGGGGCGGCGTCAGGTCAAAGCGTATCGAGGAATTGCAGATTATAGACGACGATATTTTTGCACAGGCGCAGGAAATTCTCAGACAAAGGAAAGTCAACAGCGAAGAAAAAACAAACATAGCCCTGCTTGCAAAATCTTCAACCATGCTCGGCGGCAATCTGTTTTGCGCACACTGCGGCAAAAAGCTTTGCTCCAACAGCTTTGTTGATACCTACAAGACGAAGGACGGCGTTACACATCACAGCAAGAGGAAATACCGTTATTTGTGTTCGGGAAAGGCAATGCACCGCAACGAGTGCGACGGTCAAAGCGTCTATGTCGCGTCAAAGGTTGATGAAGTGGTTCTCGAAGCGCTTTACCGGTGCTTTGATAAAATCAAGTCAACGCCAAAGAGCGTGGCTATCGAGAAGAAGTACAAGGCGATCGTTTCTCAGATCAAGAAGGAGATAAAACAGCTTGAAAAAGAAAACAGCCTGCTGGAACGCAAGCTGAAAGAGCTGACGGAGGAAATCGCTTCCGCTCTGTTGGGCGACAGCAAATTTACTCCCGATATTCTCTCTATGGCGATTGAGAACACAAAGAACAAGTTGAACGAGAATGTTTCCTGTCTTGCGGAAAAGCGGCACCAGCTCAACTGCAAGGAGGAAGAAATGGGGAAGATCGATTATCATTACGAGCAGTTCCGCGGCTGGGCGGAGGAATTTGACTCCGCCTCTCCCGAGCGTAAGAAAATGATAATCTGCACCTTGTTCAAAGAGATCAACGTCGGCAGGGGATATGATATTGAAATTCTGATGAACGGCTCATATGAGCAGTTTGTCGCATAAAGTAGTGAGTTGTGCGGTGTGTTCAGGTCGCCTTTCGATTAGGGTACAAACCTGAACACTCCCCAGAGCGCATGACTGTTAATCATGATGTCACTGGTTCGAGCCCAGTTGGGGGAGCCACAAAAACTCACTACAATTTAATTGGTGTTGATGACGCAGGGGGTCCACCCGTTCCCATACCGAACACGGAAGTTAAGCCCTGTAGTGCCGACGATAGTTGCCCGGCGACGGGCTGTGAAAATAGGAAGACGCCAATACTTGTAGTGAGTTTTTCTTTATCTAATGAAATCTAATGAAGCTGACTTTTACAGTCGGCTTTTTT
>JAFUUV010000257.1 GCA_017471345.1 Ruminococcus sp. | reverse complement strand
CTGATAGAGTATGTTATTTTCCATGATAATCCTGTCCTGAATGTGATCATCAAGCGCGTATACCGTTTCGCTATGGTCGGCCGGACAGGTGCAACCGGAAAGGGAAAGCTCCGAAGCGGTTACTTCCGTCGTGATAACGCTTTGCGGATGAAAATGCTTTATCAGCATCTCGCTGTAGGAGCTGTAATTGACGGAGTTAGGGATAAAGAGGTAGTCTGCTCCATCGCCGTATTGAAATAAATTGTCTAAAATCGTTCCGTCAAAGTGGCGTGCGCCGCCGCAGCTCAAAAAGGACATTCGCCCGTTATGACAGACGCTGACGGTCAAACCTTTGTAGTCGCGATCGAGCAAAATAGTGGTTTCATCTTCCTTTGTCAGGGCTTCCACCGCTAATCCGGCTGTCAGAATGACAGCGGAGAGTATGACAGAAAAGACGATATACCGCCTTTTTGCCCAAATCAAATACCCGATGCTGACTAACAGACAGCTTGCAGCAAGCCATACGGCAAGCGCTGTATTGACGCTGAACTTAGCGAAACGCCAATCGGCAAAGAAGGTGTTGAGCTGCAAATGCAGGCTGCAGAGAAATTCCAAAACCCATACAACCGCGCTGAGCGGAACCGTTAAAAACGGAATCACCGAAACAATCAGCATTATCAGGACGCCAATCAGAATCAGGCAGGCAATCGGCGATGTCAGCAGAGAAACGAGAATAACCAGCGGCGAGATTTCGCCGAAAAACAGTGCTGAAACCGGATAGCTCCACAAGGCGGCACAAACAGATACCGCCAAAAGATTGATAAAAAAGTTCGGAAACCACCGCAGCAAGCGAAAACGAATACAGCTGATGTGCAGCCATGCGGTGAGCTTTTCAATGATCGTCGGCGCCCATAAAACAATGCCAGCGGTTGTCGTAAAGGACATAATCAAACCGAAATCACCGACAACAAACGGATTGCACACCGAGAGAACCAACCCCGCGATGCCCAGTGAGTTCAGACTGTCGTTCCGCCGAAAAAACAGCCTGTCCGACAAGCTCAGGACAATCATGACAGCGGCGCGTATCACCGACCGCGTAAAACCTGACAACGCCACAAAAATGATTACCGTGATAACAATCATGATGGTTGCGGGAAGCCTTGGAACCCTTGCGCCGCGCAGAAGAAACAGCAAAAAGCCGCAGATAACCGAGAGGTGCATCCCCGAAACTACAATTAAAAACGAAGTGCCGGTTCGTAGGAAATCATGCTTGAATTCAGGCCGCAGGGCATATTTGTCGCCGAACAAAATGGCTTTGCAAAGCGAAGCGCTGTCTGAGGAGAGCAGCTCGTCAATTTGATTCTTGATTTTTTGTCTTGCCCAAACCACCGTTTGATAGGGAAGCGACCGCCGTTCACCCGTCGCGGATAATTGAAACGCTTCATCCTGATACGCGCTGAGAAAGCAGCCCTTGCTGATGAGGTTAGCGTTATCATGCGCGATCGTGTGGAGTTGACCTTCCACCACGTCAAACGGCGCTAACTCCTCCGTATGATACACCGTCAGGTGAATGTTCAGCTTGACGGGCTTGCCGTCCACTTCCTCGGTTATCAGCGGTATCTGCACGGCGCTCTCATAGAAAATGAGCTCATCCGCGATATATCCTCTGAATGATATTTCTTTATCGGAATATGTATCGACGACCGGTTGGTATTGAATATTCTCATAAAGAAATATACTCAACACCGCCAACAGCGCTGTCACGCCGGATACAAGGACAGAACACCCGACACGTTTTTTGTTGATTTGCAGCAGGACGCCCGCGGTAACGACGATGGCGCCGAGTGCCGCCATCGCTGCCCACGCGACGGGATGATTACAGTAAAAGGCGGCTGTCAGTACCGTCAGATAGGTTAATCCGATTGTACCAAACAGCCGTCTCATAGTTATTCTCCGATTATAAATTGGTCATGCGATAGCAAAGTGTCATTAAATTGTCGCTGAGGTGGACGTTTTCTACCACAGCGTCATGGTAGCGTGTGGAAATATCATAGTGACTGAAATTCCAGAAGCTTTTGATACCGAGCCGATACAGCCGGTCAAGAGGCGCTTCCACATTTTCCTTGGGAATACACAAAATCGCGGTATCGACGTGATGTGAAGCACAGAAGCCCTCCAGCTCGCTTTCATCGGAAATGGTCAGATTGCCGACGGGAAGACCGACCTTCTTGCTGTCGTTGTCAAAGCAGGCAATCAGTTCAAATCCGAGCTTGTGAAAATCAAGATGCTTGGCAACCGCGGAGCCGAAGTTGCCGACACCGAGCAAAATTGCCTGATAGCCGTGGTTCAGTCCCAAGATACCCTTGATTTCCTCCTTGAGCTGGCTGACGCTGTAGCCGTAGCCCTGCTGTCCGAAGCCGCCGAAGCAGTTGAGATCCTGCCGCACCTGCGAAGCGGTGACGTTCATGATTTCCGCGAGCTTATTCGAGGAGATTCTGTCCACGCCCTGCTCGTTAAGCTCCGTCAAAAAGCGATAGTAACGCGGCAGCCTGCGAATGACCGACATCGAGATGTTGTCATTTTTAGACATGACTTCTTTTCTCCTTACAGCGATGCCGCCAATCGCTTGTCAACCTCCCGCAGAAAATCTTCTGTGCTGACCTTGGTTTTGTTTTCCAGACGGGAAATGAGGTAGAGATCGCCGGTCATGACGCCTTCCTCAATCGTCTGAATGGTCGCCTTTTCCAGCTTTTCGGCAAAGGCGGAAAGCTCGGGCAGCTCATCGAGCTCACCGCGTTTTTTCAACGCGCCTGTCCATGCAAAGATGGTAGCGACAGAGTTGGTCGAGGTGGTTTCGCCCTGCAAATGCTTGTAGTAGTGACGCTGCACCGTGCCGTGCGCCGCTTCGTATTCATACACACCGTCGGGAGAAACCAGTACGCTTGTCATCATCGCCAGCGAGCCGAAGGCGGTGGCAATCATATCGCTCATCACGTCGCCGTCGTAGTTCTTGCACGCCCACATATAACCGCCCTCGCTGCGGATAACACGCGCGACCGCGTCATCAATCAGGGTGTAGAAGTAGGTGATGCCCGCCTGAGCAAATCTGTCCTTGTATTCGTCTTCAAAGATTTCCGCGAAGATATCTTTGAAGCGGTGGTCATAGGTTTTGCTGATAGTGTCCTTGGTGGCGAACCATACGTCGATTTTTTGGTCGAGCGCGTAGTTGAAGCAGGAGCGCGCAAAGGAGCTGATGCTTTTGTCGATATTGTGCATACCCTGAATCACGCCGTCGGTCTTGAAGTCAAAAATCAGACTTCTTTCCTCGGTGCCGTCGGGCTTGGTGACGCAGAGCTCCGCCTTGCTGCCGCCCTCCACGCGCATCTCGGTGTTCTTGTACACATCGCCGTAGGCGTGACGCGCAATGCAGATGGGCTTTTTCCATGTCGGAATGTAGGGCGTGACGCCCTTGACGAGAATCGGGCTGCGGAACACGGTGCCGTCTAAAATGGCGCGAATCGTGCCGTTGGGCGACTTCCACATACTTTTCAGGTTGTACTCCGTCATTCTCGCCGCGTTCGGGGTGATGGTGGCGCACTTCACGCCGACGCCGTATTTCTTGGTCGCGTTGGCGGCGTCCACCGTCACCTGATCGTCGGTTTCGTTTCTGTGTGTCAGACCGAGGTCATAATATTCGGTTTTGAGATCCACATACGGAAGAATCAAAATCTCCTTAAGCTTTTCCCAAATAATTCTTGTCATCTCGTCGCCGTCCATCTCCACGAGCGGCGTGAGCATCTTAATCTTTTCCATTTAGCTGTTCTCCTTTGTATAATCCAACAGG
Source organism: Ruminococcus sp. (assembly GCA_017471345.1). Classification (GTDB taxonomy): domain Bacteria; phylum Bacillota; class Clostridia; order Oscillospirales; family Acutalibacteraceae; genus Ruminococcoides. The sequence continues at coordinate 4,511 of JAFUUV010000257.1, read as the reverse complement.
CCGCCCGCGAGGATAATCGCTCTGGTGCGGTCGGATAATTCGCAGTCCGCGCGGAAGCTGTCACCTGTCGTTTTGTTGACAACGGTAACGTCCTCGCCCGCGGCAATTTCCGCCTTCACGTTGGGCAGCTCCAGCATATCGCCAAGCTTGATTTTATCGTAATCCGCCGCGTCCTTAAAGGTGAGGGGCAGAATACCGGCGTTAATCAGGTTACTTTTGTGAATACGCGCGAAGCTCTTGACAAGCACTGCCTTCACGCCAAGGAACAGCGGCGCCAGCGCGGCGTGCTCACGTGACGAACCCTGACCGTAGTTTTCACCGCCGACAATGATGCTCTTGCCGAGTGCCTTTGCTCTCGCGGGGAACTCCTTGTCGCAGACAGTGAAGCAGTGCTCCGAAATTTTCGGAATATTGGAGCGAAGCGGCAGAATCTTGGCGCCGGCAGGCATGATGTGATCGGTGGTGATGTTGTCGCCGACCTTCAGGGAGCAGGAAGCCTCAATTGTGTCTGTCAGCGGACTGGTTTCGGGATATTCCTTGATGTTGGGACCTCTGAGAATCTCTACGTTGTCCATCTCCTCTACGGGAGCAGGCGCGATGACCATATTGTCGTTGATCAGGAATTTTTCGGGCAGTTCAATTTCTACCGGAGCGCCAAGGCTTCTCGGATCGGTAAATACGCCCTTCAGCGCGGAAACAGCGGCGGTTTCCGGTGAAACCAGATAAATTTGTCCGTCGGCGGTGCCGCTTCTGCCTTCAAAGTTACGGTTGAAGGTTCTCAGCGAAACACCCTTGCTGTTCGGCGACTGTCCCATGCCGATGCACGGACCGCACGCGCTTTCAAGAATTCTCGCGCCGGCAGCAATCATATCGCCGAGTGCGCCGTTGAGAGCGAGCATATTGAACACCTGCTTGCTGCCGGGAGCGATAGCGAGCGAAACATTGTCCGCCACCTTGTTGCCCTTGAGAATAGCGGCGACACGCATGAGGTCAAGATAACTGGAATTGGTGCAGGAACCGATGCAGACCTGATCGACGGTCTTGCCCTCGAGTTCCTTGATGGTTTTGATGTTGTCGGGGGAGTGGGGACAGGCGGCAAGCGGCTCCAGCTCGCTGAGGTTGATTTCAATCACCTCGTCGTAAACCGCGTCCGCGTCCGCGCTCAGCTCGGTGTAATCCTCCTCGCGTCCCTGCGCTCTGAGAAATTCTCTGGTCGTTTCGTCAGAGGGGAAAACAGAGGTGGTCGCGCCTAATTCCGCGCCCATGTTGGTGATGGTGGCTCTCTCGGGGACGGTCAGCGTCTTGACGCCCTCGCCGCCGTACTCCACAATCTTGCCGACGCCGCCCTTGACGCTCATCACGCGCAGTACCGCAAGGATGATGTCCTTGGCGGAAACCCACGGAGAAAGCTTGCCGGTCAGGTTGACTCTGACCATTTTGGGCATCGTGATGTAGTACGCGCCGCCGCCCATGGCGACCGCGACGTCCAGACCGCCCGCGCCGATGGCAAGCATTCCGATGCCGCCGCCCGTGGGAGTATGGCTGTCAGAGCCAATCAGGGTTTTGCCGGGCTTGCCGAAGCGTTCAAGATGTACCTGGTGGCAAATGCCGTTGCCCGGACGGGAAAAGTAGATGCCGTGTTTTTTGCAGACGGACTGAATGAAGCGGTGGTCGTCCGCGTTCTCAAAACCGGTCTGCAGGGTGTTATGGTCGATATACGCGACGCTTTTTTCGGTTTTGACTCTGGGAATTCCCATCGCCTCATACTCAATGTACGCCATCGTACCGGTGGCGTCCTGTGTCAGCGTCTGATCAATTTTCAGGCCGACGTCGCTGCCAACGGTCATTTCGCCGCTGACAAGATGCGCCTTGATAATTTTCTGTGCAATTGTGTAGCCCATAAAAGTTACCTCCATAAAAGCGATATTGTTCCGATTATAAGGAAACACTACGATAATTATATAACAATCCGTCGTAGTTGTAAAGCAAAAAATCTGTTCAGACCTACAAAATATAGTTTTTTTTGACGCGTATTAGGAAATAGTTTCAAAAAATCCGCCCGTCACTGATAAAAGGTGATGAAAATTACAAATTGCAATCCACCTGCCGCAGTGGTATAATGGATAGGTAAATACAGAGAGTTTAACTAATGGAGTAATCAACATGAATGTAAGAGAAAATCTCAGAAATATTGCCATCATCGCGCACGTTGACCACGGCAAGACAACACTGGTTGACCAGCTGCTCCGGCAGAGCGGCGTTTTCCGCGAGAATGAAAATGTCGCGGAGCGCGTGATGGATTCCAATGACCTTGAGCGTGAGCGCGGTATTACCATTTTGTCCAAGCCCACGGCGGTGATGTATCACGACGTCAAAATCAATATCGTCGATACCCCCGGACACGCCGACTTCGGCGGCGAGGTCGAGCGTATTTTGCAGATGGTAGACGGCGTGGTGCTGCTGGTAGACGCCTTCGAGGGCTGTATGCCCCAGACGCGTTTTGTCCTCAAAAAAGCTCTTGGTCTCGGCAAAAAGCCGCTGGTCGTACTCAACAAAATCGACCGGCCGGGCGCGCGTCCCGAGGAGGTGGTAGACGAGGTGCTTGATCTCTTTATCGAGCTCGGCGCGGACGAGGAGCAGATTGAATTCCCCGTAATCTACGCTTCCGCGCGTGACGGCTATGCAACCACCGATTACAACGAGCCCGGCGCCGACATGGAGCCGCTCTTTGAGGCTATCGTCAACGAAATTCCCGCGCCGCAGGGCGATCCCGACGGCGGTCTGCAAATTTTGATTTCCAATATTGACGCGGACAACTTCGTCGGCAGAATCGGCGTCGGCAGAGTGGAGCGCGGCTCCGTTAAAAACGGTCAGAGCGTCACAATCTGCCGTACCGACGGCTCCACCAAGGTGGCGCGCATCGGCAAGCTCTATCAGTTTGAGGGCTTGAAGCGCGTCGAGTGTGACGAGGCGAGTATCGGCGACCTCGTCTGCATCAGCGGTATCCAGGACATCAATATCGGCGAAACCCTGTGCTCGAACGATTGCGTGGAGCCGCTTCCCTTCGTCAAAATCGACGAGCCGACCGTCACTATGAATTTTATTGTCAACAACTCGCCCTTTGCCGGCAGAGAGGGAAAATACGTTACCTCCCGCAACCTGCGCGACAGACTTTTCAAGGAAATCGAAACCAATATTGCCCTGCGTGTGGAGGAAACCGACAGTGCCGACACCTTCAAGGTATCGGGCAGAGGCGAGCTGCATCTCTCCATTTTGATTGAAACCATGCGCCGCCAGAATTATGAGTTTCAGGTGTCGCGTCCGCAGGTCATCACCAAAACCATCGACGGCAAGGTGCACGAGCCGATTGAATTTCTCATTGTCGAGGTACCCGACGACTACGTCGGCGCGGTCATGGAAAAGCTTGGTTCGCGCAAGGCGGAGCTGGTCAATATGGGCACACGCGACGGCGGCGTCACGCACATCGAGTTTAAAATTCCGGCGAGAGGACTGATGGGCTACCGTCCCGAGTTCCTCACCGACACCAACGGCAACGGTATCATGAACCATGTCTTTGACGGCTACGAGCCGTGGAAGGGAGAAATTGTCACCCGCCATCAGGGTTCGCTGATTGCTTTTGAAACCGGCGACACCGTCACCTACGGTCTGTATGCCGCGCAGGAGAGAGGCAGACTCTTTATCGGAGCAGGCGTGCCGGTGTACGAGGGCATGATTGTCGGCGCCAGTCCCAAGGCGGAGGACATCACCGTCAACGTCTGCAAGAAAAAGCATATCACCAACACCCGTGCCTCCGGTTCCGACGACGCGCTCAAGCTTACGCCGCCGACGGTCATGTCGCTGGAGCAGTGTCTGGAATTTATCGCGGATGACGAGCTGGTGGAGGTCACGCCCGAAAATATCCGTATGAGAAAGCGTATCCTTTCCAAGGAGCAGCGCATGAAGCAGGCGTTCCGCAACAAATGAGTTATGTCATCTTAGATTTGGAGTGGAATTCCGCCTACAGCTACAAGCTGCAGCGCTTTGTCAATGAAATCATTGAGTTCGGCGCGGTCAGGCTCAATGATCATCTCGAAATCGAGAGCACCTTTTCCTCGCTGGTCAAGCCGAAAATCGGCAGAAAGCTCAACGGCAAGGTCAAACAGCTCACGAAAATTTCGATTACAGAATTAAAGCAGGACGGCGTCAGCTTTTTGACAGCTGCCGAGCGTTTTGCGGAATTTCTCGGCGACAGCGCTGTCCTGACATGGGGCACTTCCGATATTCACGCGCTGATTGAGAACTATACCTTCTTCACGGGCGACTATCATATTCCGTTTCTGACGCGCTACTGTGACTTGCAGGCATACTGTGAACACGCGCTTGACCGATATGACGAGGGCAACCAGATGGGCTTGGGAGCCTGTGCCGAGCTGTTAGGCGTGAGCTTCTCCGAGGAGGAGCAGCACCGCGCCTATGCCGACGCGTATCTCAGCCTCAAATGCCTGAAAGCT
>JAFUUV010000256.1 GCA_017471345.1 Ruminococcus sp. | reverse complement strand
GCCATCAAAGTTGACATCGCCAACCTGCGCGTCCTGCCGCATAAAGTGAACCCTGTAGACCGTTTCCTCGGGATAAGAGCCTTCCCACGCGGCGTTTCCGACGCCGACATAAAGCGTATCGCCTGCAGTGACCTGAATGGCGTCTGTAGAGCGGTAGCCGAACGCAAGAGGTGTGTATGCGTTTTGATAGGTTCTGACCTGATAATTCTTATTTTCAGCAGTCGGAAGAACGAACACATGATTGGTATTGTCGCCGATGGTAACGGTATAATCGGTGTTGGAGGGTGTAAAGGATTCGTTCAGCTCCATGTTGTCAATTTCCAGGTTTTTCAGCGCAGTAGTAGGATTGTTCCAATCTGCGCCGATATCTGCGCCGACATTTACGGAATATACTAACTCCAACGTATCACCGTCGCGCAGTGTAATATATGCCAAATTGTTGTTGACAACCCAGTCGTTGCGCATTCCCATCCATCCGCTGTAATCCGCAGCGGCGCCTTCGGCTAAATGGTTGATTTCCGCGATATAAGAACCCCATTGTGTGTTGTTGACCTTCACGTTTACCGCTTCAAGTGCCTGAGTTGCAGTTGATAAGGCGTCGCCGTTTTCTGAGATACTGACCTTATTGTCAAATAAAACACCGTCCCATGCGGCACCGTCTTTTACGGAATAGGTTTCATTCTTCACCACCAGTCTGATTTCGCCGGTTTCCTTTGCGTTTGCTACCGCAGAAAAGCTGAGTGCGGAAACCGCGACAACAGCTGACAGTATAGCGGAAATAACGTTCTTACTTTTTTTGTTCATGATATAACCTCCAAAATAGCTGAGAAAAGCAAAAATGCTTTTCCAATTTACTCAGAAAAGCACAACACAAAAGACCGCGTATACGCGGTAAATGAATCGGCTGCGCTTCTTCTTGTCCAAGAATGCAAGTCCAAGGCGATGCGGCAGCGATCTGACTTATGGAAAGCTCCAAATACAGTAATGACAGTTGCTACGGATTCTCACCGTATTCTCTATTACATTCCGTGGTACGGAAAAACGCAAAGCCTGTAGAAATTCAATTGTATTATCAGTATAACACAGGTTTTTGTGTCCGTCAATGGGTGCGGCGCTTGATTTTCTCAAATGGCAGCTGCACAAAAATCACCGAGGCAAACATGAGGATACATCCTAAAATCTGCATTATTGTCATGCTTTGATCCTGCGCCAGCCATCCCATGCGGAAGGCAAAATAACTTGCCAGCGCGGAGATAACAGATTCCAGACTCATAATCATCGCCGCTATGGTGGGATTGAAATTTTTCTGACCGATTACCTGCAGCGTGTAGGCGACGCCGCTGGACATAATGCCGGTGTATAACAGAGGGATGATACCCTGCCGCAGCTGTTCTATGGAAGGCGTTTCCACAATCAAAGCAATCACACCGCATACGACGGTACACACGAGAAATTGAATACAGGAGAGCAGAACACCGTCTGTTTTCGGTGAGAAATAGTCAATAATCAGAATATGAACCGCGAAGAATATCGCGCAAATAAATACCAGCAAATCACCTAATGAGAGGGACAGTCGTTCGGTAATACAAAGCATATACAATCCAATCACCGCACCGACAGCACCAATCCAAACGGTAAAGCGGCACTTTTTTCCAAGCAGCAGACCAAAAATGGGTGTTAAAATGATATACAGTGTTGTGATAAATCCTGCCTTTCCGACGGTGGTATACTTAACGCCGTACTGTTGAAACATTCCGGCGGTCGCCAAGGCAAGACCACAGCATACG
>JAFUUV010000255.1 GCA_017471345.1 Ruminococcus sp. | reverse complement strand
GGTATGTCAAAGGGCTGTTTCAATTCGCAAAGCTCTACAGTGAGTATATGCAGTTCGATGTCAACCAATACACAGTGGATTCTGTCGTTGGATATTTTGGAGAGCATCGAATTCTCGACCATGAATTGTTTTCCATGGTGTGCGATACCTTTCGCAGTTCAGACAACATTAGCGTTATAGCGGATATTGATTTCGAGAGCGGAAATGTTTCTGTTCTTGAAAAGGGTGCAGATGATTGGCACACCTATCGTCTCAGCGACATACTCTCAGCCGTTAGAGCTTCAGAAGCGCAGGCTGATTTGTTCGACTATGAGAGAAAAGCACTCTTTGAGGAGCAGCTCAAGGGTAAAGAATTGGAAATCTCAACAGACACCGTGTCTGAGGACGCAGGCTCACAAATGCAAATGTAGTGCCCTTGTTCGCCCGCGTTTCGCCCTGTGACGGCTTTTCTGCGAGTGGTCGGGAAAGTAGCCGCCAGAGGGCTTTGAGCGAAATTTGGGCGAGCTTCGCGCCAACAAAAATATAAAGAAACGGAGGAATGAAAATGCCGGATACAATACGGCTGACCATTGATTTTAATAAGCAAAAATACAATACCTTGACAGAGCACCTCAGTAAAAAACATGTTTCTGTCGAGGAAGCGTTGGAGCATAATCTCGACGCGTTTTATGAGAGGTATGTCCCGGAAGATGAACGAAAGGATATAGCCGAAAGAACACGGTTTGAAAACTTTGACTTCTTAAAGAATACCAATGTCCCCGCAAGAAAGTTTTCTGTTATCACGCTTCGCGGGAAAGACGGCGTGTTGATTTTCAAATCAGATATGCACATTAGGTTTCTTGACCTTGCGAAAATCTATCGTGAGCAAATCAGGGATTGGGAAGGTGTAACCGATCTTGTAACACTGAAATCTTTTTTCGGAAAGAGCGTTGCGATAGAGCCGTCATGGATGAAGTCCATCAAAGAAAACTATTCGACAAATCCATGTATCACGATGCTTGCGGAATTCGATTTTGTAAATGATACGCTTAAAGTCCTGAAGAATGGTGAAAGCGCATGGTCAGCGTATCGTCTCAAGGATGTAGCATCCGCTGCATTCCTCGCGTATCAAAAGCCGGAATTGCACCTGTCGGAGCGCAAAAGAATATTTGATGATTTCCTCTCCGACAGGAAGCTCCCGCAACAGAAATGAGCCGCCATTGGCGGTTTGAAATGTGGGTATTATGCACAAAGAGTCTTCGCCCGAATAAATCGGGCGTCAAGCAGGAGAAAGGTGCGACGCTGTTTGACTGCGCCGCACCGGTTCACAGCGGACGGCAACGCCGACCGCAAGCCATTTTTCGGGCATCTTTGTGCAATATTCTTACGTTCAACGTTTTTTGAAAGACTTGAAAAAAGGTTGAACCTTATAGCTTTTTATGGAGTATTTCGGCTTGAATTCGCAGTTATTTGCGACGCTGTCGGAAAGGAGGAACAATGGCGACAGAAAAAAATAAGTATACAATTTGGATGTATCCGGAAACATGGGAAAAAGTGAAGGAACTGTATAAAGAGGCAGGCTGCCCAAGAAAATCCGACTTTATTGAACAGGCAGTACGGTTCTATGTGGGTTATATGACCGCGGAGAACAAGGCAAATTTCCTGCCGAATATGTTCCTTTCCAATATGAGAAGCATCGTTCGTGAGAGCGACAATCGAAACAACAGAATGCTATTTAAGCTGGCGGTTGAGATCGCTATGGTTGAAAATATTCTTGCCAACCTCAGTAAATATGATCCGCTTTCAGTGGAACGACTTCGCGGTCAGTGCATAGAGGAAGTCAAAGGAATCAACGGTATGATGCAATTTGAGGATGCGGTTGACTGGCAGGAGTCGTGGCGTAAATAATGGCAAAGCTCGTCACTAAATTCAAATATCTTAAACCCGGAAAAAAGAAAAAGGGTGGCTACGCTCGCTACATTGCTACCCGTGAAGGTGTAGAAAAGATAGATGATTCTCAAAAAAATGAACCGGCAACAGAGAAACAACAGCAGTTGATTACGAAAATTACCGTTGATTATCCCGAGGTAAAAGAGTTGTTGGAGTACGAAGATTACACATTAAAGCCAACGATTGAAAACGCTTCCGAACTGATTTCGAGAGCAATGGAACAGGTTGCCGACGATATTCTTGACTCAAAAACCTATGCGGACTACATCGCAACCCGACCAAGAGCACAGAGGTTTGGTGCTCACGGACTCTTCAGTGATGACGGTAAGCCCGTGAATCTTCGAAAAGTTTCTCACGAATTAAACCTCCATGAAGGAAATGTTTGGACAGCAATTATCTCGCTTCGGCGCGAGGACGCAGAACGTTTAGGATATGATTCGGGCGAGCGCTGGCGCGATATGCTTCGTGCTCATGCACAAGAATTCTCCGAACAGTTCCACATTCCGATGGAGAATCTCCGTTGGTTTGCCGCGTTTCATAACGAAAGCTACCATCCTCACGTCCATATGATAATCTATTCTACAGATACATCAGCAGGCTATCTATCAAAAAACAACGTCAATAATCTTCGCTCCTCTCTCGGGAAAGAAATATTCGCACAGGATTTGGTATGCAAATATAAAGAACAAACCGCCCACCGTGACTCACTCAGAACAGAAAGCAAAGAGCTTGTTGCCAATATTATTGCTCAAATCAACCAAGGAAATTATGACAATCCAGTGCTCGAAACCAAGCTGTTGGAGCTGTCAAAAATCCTTTCCAAGACCGGCGGCAAGAAGGTTTACGGCTACCTTAACGCCGAAACCAAGGCACTTGTCGACGAGATTGTGGACGAGCTTGCCGGTGATGAACGGCTCAGTCAGCTTTATGAATTGTGGTATCAGGACAAGGATTTTATCCGCAGCACCTACACGGACGAGCCTGCCGAGCGAGTCCCACTCTCGCAGAACGAGGAATTCAAGCCCATTCGCAACGCCGTTATCAAGGCGGCTCTCGATATTTTGGAGGACAGATTTACAGTTGAGGACGAGGAAGAAATCGCAGAAAATGCCCTGGATTTACCGGATATTCCTCTTGACGGAATCAACATAGAGGTGCTTCGCCGAACGCATTCATCGGAGCTTTGGCGGCTGAAAAAGAAAGCCGAAGCTGGGAATATGTATTCTCAATACGCCCTTGCCAAGCTGCTTCTCAACAATGACAGTGAAAATTATGACCCGGAATCTGCTGTTGAATGGCTAAAAAAATCAGCCGAGCGCGGAAATTCCGTTGCCAAATACCGTCTCGGCAAACTGTTTTTGCTTGGAGAAGATGTTCCGCAAGATACCGGTGAAGCTCTCCGTTGGCTCAATTCCGCCTCTGATGACGGCTATGAGTACGCTCAATATCTTCTCGGAAAGTTGTACGCAGAAGGAACAGTTGTGGAGAAGGATGTGTTTATGGCTCTGCTTTATCTGGAAAGAGCCGCCTTGGAAAACAACCCTTATGCAGCGTATCTCGCAGGTAAGCTACGGCTGACAGATGAAGAAAACCGTGATTCGCACAGAGCTGTTGAGCACTTCACAACTGCTGCTGAAAATGGAAACAGCTACGCAGAGTATATGCTCGGAAAGATGTATCTATACGGAAACGGTGTAGAGAAAGATATTGACCTTGCCTTGTCCTATCTGAATTTATCTGCCGAGCACGGAAATGAGTATGCCGCGCAGCTCCTGTATAATCTCAGTCAGAGTAAAAATCCGTCGGTTGCGATGGCGGCGTTTCGGTTACTACAGCACCTTGCCCGTATCATTCAGAACCGAATTGAGGATGAGCGCAAGAGCAGAGAAAATATGACGGATAAGAAATTAAGACGAAAAATTGACGCCAAGCGTGAGGCGCATGGCCTCAAGCATGGCTAAGGAGAGTGAAATTCTATAGGAAAATACAAATATTTTACTGACAAGCAGAAGGACACCGCTCGTCAGATTGACCTTATCGAACTGCTACGAAGTCAGGGAGAAACGCTGAGGCGCTCCGGCTCTGAGTATGAGTGGAACGACGGCGGTCAAAAGATAACCATACGCGGAAACCTGTGGTTCAACCAATACGAACAGCAGGGCGGCGACGCCATTGACTTCGTCCGACGGTATTATAACAAGGACTATGCCGAAGCGGTTGACTATCTTCTCGGCGGTTGTCAGGGCAAACTAATCAAGTCACCGCCTGTGGAAAAGAAACCAAAGCAGCCGTTTGTGCTCCCAAAGTCCAACGAAAACATGCGGAGAGTCTTCGCATATCTGCTATTTCAGCGAGGAATTGACCGTGATGTGCTCTACTTCTTTGCCCACAACAAGATGATTTACGAGTCGAAAAAACATCACAACGCTGTGTTTGTCGGCTATGATACTAACGGAATCCCCCGTCACGCTCACAAGCGCGGCACCGGCAGCGAGAGTACATACAAAGGGAACGCGCCGAGTGGTGTCCCCGAATACAGCTTTCACTGGCACGGCAGAAGTCCCTATGTCTGTTTATTTGAAGCACCGATTGATATGCTTTCGTTTATTTCCATGCACAAGAAGCACTGGAAAGAACACAGCTATGCCGCAGCTTGTTCGGTTTCCGACAGAGTATTATTTCAGATGTTGGAGGATAACCCCAACCTCAAAGAAGTGTTTCTCTGCCTTGATAACGACGAAGCCGGAGAGAAAGCTGCAAAAAGAATCTCCGACAAATTATTCCTCAAAGGAATAAAAAGTACGATTCTCGTCCCAAACGGAAAGGATTGGAACGAGGATTTATTAGCCATGAGATCGGAAGAAAATGAAAGTGAGGTGACAGAGTCATGCCAAATCTCGCTCTCTTAATCTTGGTCGGAGCTGCCATGTTCGCTGTTCTCGGCGGCGTAACGCTGCTCACTCACATCTATAACCTCAACAATATCAAGAGCAAAACTGTTGGTGATGGTCAGCACGGAACAGCTCGTTGGGCGACACGGAAGGAAATCAGGCAGACTTACAAACACATCCCATTCACGCCAAAACGGTGGCGCGAACAGGCAAAGAACGGATTGCAGCCGACTGTTGCAGGCGCTGTTAGGCACAGAAAAAAGAAAAGCAAAGCTGTTGAAGAACAAGCTTTGCCACAGGGGATTGTCGTTGGATGTGAAGGAAACACCACAGCATTAGTAGATACAGGAGATGTCCATGTGCTGATGATTGGTGCGGCAGGTGTCGGCAAAACGGCATTCTGGCTATATCCCTGTATTGAATATGCCTGCGCTTCAGGGATGTCATTCTTATCAGTCGACACAAAAGGTGACGTCATGAGAAACTATGGAAACATCGCCAAGGAGTACGGCTACCATGTATCCGTCGTTGATTTGCGTAATCCGACACGCTCCAATGGTAACAATCTGCTTCACCTTGTCAACAAATATATGGATTTATACTTGGAGAATCCAGACCAATTAGTGTACAAAGCCAAATGTGAAAAATACGCTAAAATCATTTCGAAAACGATTATCCTCGCTGGGATGGACGCATCCTCTTTTGGTCAGAACGCCTACTTCTACGATGCAGCAGAGGGCTTGCTGACGGCGACGATTCTTCTTGTTGCGGAGTTTTGTGAACCGTCGAAACGTCATATCGTCTCCGTTTTTAAAATAATTCAGGAGTTATTAGCACCGTCACCGGGAAGAAAAGGCAAGAATCAGTTTCAGCAGCTCATGGAGCTGTTGCCAAATGACCACAAGGCAAAGTGGTTCGCCGGTGCCGCTCTGAACACGGCAGAACAAAGCATGGCGTCGGTCATGTCCACAGCACTATCAAGACTGAACGGCTTTCTTGATTCAGAGTTGGAGCAGATTCTTTGCTTCGACACGGAGCTTGACGCAGAGCGGTTCTGCAATGAAAAGTCTGCTTTCTTTGTCGTTATGCCGGAGGAAAACCCAAATACCTTCTTCATGGTTTCACTAATTATCCAACAGCTATACCGAGAAATCCTTGCTGTTGCCGATGAACATGGAGGTAAGTTGAAAAACCGCTGTGTTTTCTTCGCCGATGAGTTCGGCACGATTCCCAAGATAGAATCCGCCGAAATGATGTTCTCCGCAGCTCGTTCCCGGAGGTTGCAGATAGTTCCTATCATTCAATCCTTCTCGCAGCTCGATAAGAATTACGGCAAAGAGGGTGCGGAAATCATTGTTGACAACACACAGATTACGCTCTTCGGCGGTTTCGCTCCTAACAGTTCATCAGCCGAAACGCTCTCCAAAGCGCTTGGAAGCAGAACCGTCATGTCCGGTTCGGTGAGTAGGGGAAAGGACAATCCGTCGCAATCCTTGCAGATGGTTGAGCGACCTTTAATGACACCGGATGAATTGAAGTCAATGGAAAAAGGCGATTTTATTGTCATGAAAACAGGCGTCCATCCAATGAAGGTTCATCTAAAACTATTCTTTAAATGGGGAATTGAATTCGATGAAGATAACCCGTATACCGTCCCCGAGAATGGTAACCGCAAGGTTGAGTACGCAGAGAAACAGGAAATTCAGAACGGTATTATGCAGAAGTACCATCCGGAATCTGTATTTGATGCGCCACCTATATCTGAAAAGGCAAATCGCGATTCTAAACCTCATGGCACTGAACAGGAAAATATTTTTGATGATGCTCCACCTCTTAAAGACAAAGAACGAAAAAGAAGGCGTGGAGGTGCAACGCATACTCAGGAACAAACAATGAATCCGCCAAAAGCAGAGGTGAATCCAAGTGAGTCGTCTTAAATTTCTGTACTGTTCCGACCTGCCGCACCGGGCTGTTTCCGTCTATATCTACCTTGATGACAGAGCCAATAAGGACGGCGAATGTTGGCCGTCGATTGCCACCATAGCCAAGGAGTTGAAGCTCTCACAGTCGACTGTCCGCAGAGCTTTGCGTGATTTACGCAAAGCAAAGCTAATCGAAACAGAGCAGCGTTACCGCAAAAAGGGCGGAAAAAGCAGTCTGCTGTACAAGCTCAAAGGGAAATAGAAAAGAAGCGGATGACCTATGCCATCCGCTTCTGATTACTTTTTTCTTGTGATCGGCGGCTTTACCCGAACAGGCGCCGCGTCAACAAATAAGTCCTTATATCCGTTTTTGATTCGCTTGCACTTCATGCAGTACACCTCTCTGCCGAGGTTGATACAGTCAGCGCAGGTCTTTTTGTTTTCCATTTCCAAAACCTCCGTAAAATCAAACAAGGGCTATTGTACCACGGAAGAAATCTTTTTGATATTCTTTTTGGAAAATTACAAAAATTTAACCGCCGAAAACAAATAATACTATGCTCCGCCAAGGAGTAACTGCGCCCAAATCGTGGCAGGTGCCACCTGTCATCACGGAGGGAGAAAGGGAATATACCCATCTTAAAAGATATTACAGCAGAAGAAAGACAAGAAATTATTCTATCTAAAATTAATGTAGAGTATATGAATCAAATATATGGGAGTATTTTTGTTGATACTCTATAATACAAAATCATTGTCATAGTCACTTGCCAGACGTTTTTGCTTGTTCTTATTTGTTTTAATTTGGTTTTTTTGTTGCTTTCGGAAGTTGAAAACAGCAAATAGTCATCCTCCGGCGGCTGATTCATCAAATCATCAGTATCTTCAAGCTTCTGAAGCGGCAGCATAAAGTTGACCGCGATACTGACAAAGCCTATGCAGTACAAAAATCTGCTGATAACCGTGAACTTTCTGCTTAAATCAATGTTCATGCGGTATTTCATCAGCAACACGCACTCCATGATAAAACAGGCAGCATAGAGTGCTGTTGTTTCCGTCGTGGATGATGATAATACAGCGGCTATGAGTGGCTCAGCCTTAAAGACCTCTGGAACACAGGCTATCCGCGCCGCGGTGGCTTTGTGCTTTTTAATATAGATTAATGTATACTAATATATATGCAGGTATTTATTCAGGTTCGGCTTCGCACTGAGCCTGTTTTTGTTTAGAGTTTAGAGTTTAATATATTGTGAGTAAACGTTTAAAGCCTCCCCCGTAGCTTACGCGACGGGGGAGCCTTTAAAAAGAATTTTCAAAAAAATTTTAAATTATTTTAAAATCTCCTTAAATTTGTCAGAGTTTTGTTATAGTCTGTTTGATATACTTTAATCACAGTCAAGGGAACAAAGAAAAAACAAAGACAAAGAACAAAACAAACCCTCGACCGAAACTAATCAACTTTCAATAAATAAAGAGAAAAGGAGAAATTAAAATGAAAAAGCACAACAACAAGAAAATCAAGACAAGAATCATCGCCGGCATCCTTTCGGTAATTACAGTATTTTCAGTCGGCTCGGTAGCAATGACAAGCGCTTCGGCAGTCAGCGTTAAGGGAATTGCAAAAGACCTCAGCTCCTTTGCAATCACCAAAACAATCGACAAATTCGTAACAAACAGCATCGGCGGTTCACTCCTTAAGATGGGCGCAGGCTACCTGCTCGAATGGGTGTTCAGCGGCACGGAAGAAAAACAGCCTACAGTCAAGGACGCAATCGAAAAGATTGACGAGCTCAAGGACATTGTTAAGAAGAACCACGAGAAAGAGATGGACACCCTTAAGGTTATCAACAAAAACATCGACACCAAGGACTTCCGTCAGGAAGCAGACAGCATTCACGATGACTACAAAAACGCTCTTGCAAAGATTCATCAGCACAGCGACAACATCACCAAGGCAGGTGAGGGCGTAATCGACGCGAACACCTACGGCGCTTACAAGGATATCTTAAACGAGAGCTCATGCAATATTTCCAATCTCGAAAAGAACTTCAACAAGATGAAGGAATACGTACTCGGCGAGCGTCACAGCACCGATAAAAAATGCGGTTATGAGGCAACAACCGATTACCTCTACAAAAAATTAACGTTAAACTACGAAGAAAAAGCACACAGCTGGAAGGATTCCAAAGACTATTTGCAGATGGTTCAAAAGGACATCAACGGCGAAATCAGCAACATCCACTTTGAGGCGGAGATGGATTACATCACAATCCTCATGCTCAACAATATGAAGTACAAGATTAAGGAGTACGAGATACAGAACGGTATCAAAAAGCTGGCCGAAGGCGAAAAGCCCTACGCTTACTTCCAGAACTTCGAAACCGACCTTTCAAAGGCAATGGGCAAGATTAACGAGGCTTACAAAAAGGCGATCAACAATAACCTCAACGACGGCACAATGGTAGGCGCGATCGTAAAGCTCGCTGAGCCTGTAGACGGTATTCAGGAAAAAGGCTTCCACGACTTCTCAGAGGCATGGGCACAGGCTTCTGCCACCGGCAAGAATTTCACCATCACCATGTACGCCGATTTGAAGGCTGACAAGGACAACGGCTTCAACTTTAACAACCTTGACTGGAAAAAGTACGGCTTCAGCCCGTCCAAGAACTTCAACATCAAGGACAACCGTACTATCACTATTGACCTCGGCAAGCACACCATCGACAACACTGCCCGCTCAAACAAGCCCATCTTCGGCTGTGAAGCAAACACCAACCTCACAATCAAGAACGGTACACTGCTCGGCGGCAGCAACGCAATCAGAAACGAATACAGAAACAACGTAACCAACAAGCTCGACGGCGTTACCATCGACAAAACCACAGGTACAGGTATCTTCATGGGTCGGGATAATGACAAGAACATCAAGCTCGACCTGACTAAATGCACTATCAAAAACGCAGGCAATTCAGGCGTAATCCTGCTCCCCAGATACGGCGATATGACTGTTACCGGATGTAACTTCGAGAACAATTCAGCCAAATACGGCGGCGGTATCTATACCCAAAGCATTAACCAAGTAGTCGTAACAGATTCTAACTTCAAGAACAACAAGGCATGGAAGGGCGGCGGCGGCGCAATCGTAGCGCAGAGCCACACTGCCGGAGGCAGCACCCTGAAAATCGTAGGCGGTCTCTTTGAAGGCAACTCAAGCAACTTGATTATTGATGACAAGTACGCTCAAACCAATGAAGACTTAAAGAAAGGCTGGGGCGGCGCAGTTTGGGGCGAAAACCTCACCGTAGAAGGCGCGACCTTCAAGAACAACTACTCTAACGACCAGGCAGGCGCGATCTTCGTTAGCTCCGGTATGGAAAACTGCCGTACATCTTTCAAAACCAGCATCAGCAACTGCACCTTTGAAGGCAACAAGGCTGACCACGTAGGCGGCGCAATCCGTGTATTCCACATCGGCGACCGCAACTTCATCAAGAACTGCAAGTTCACCGGTAACGGCAGCTGGGGCGCTGACATATTCGTTGAGTACGGCCACGGTATCGGCGACAAGTTCTTCAAGGATTGGGGCAACACCACCGACGCAAACAACAACAGCACGGTTGTTGTTAACAAGTAATCCAAACGACAGACAAAGCAAATCACTAAAAAATACAGTAAAAGAATACAAACAAAAAATCACCTGCAGCCAAGTGTTGCAGGTGATTTGGTTTATCATTTTAAAAACACATATTCATTTTCTGTCGAGCGCGAGTTGTCAAAGCTGTAGCCGCGGCTTGCAAAATTTTTGAGGGCTTCGGGGGTTTGGGCGTTTGTTTCGGCGGCAAAGTGAGTCATCTCGCCGCGCGCCATCTTCGCGTAAACTCCCTTTTGCGTTACCTTGCCGTCGGTCAATTCACCGAACACGATGGTGATAAACCTGTCCTGCGGCTTCAGATACCTTTCAACGCATTTTGAGTACTCCTTTGAGGCGAGGTTTATTATAACGCCGTCATTCGGCATAACCTCGCGGTAAAGGCTGTCACCCCAAAATTCATACAGATTTTTACAGCCGTTTACCTTTGCCTTCGCCTGCATTTCAAGACGGTAAGGCACAACGCCGTCGAGCGGTTTCAAAACGCCGTAAAATCCCGAGAGTATCCGCAGATTTTCCTGTAAATAGTCGATGTGCTGCTGTTCGAGCACGTCGGGTGCCATGTAAGTGTACTGAATTCCGTCGTAAGCGAGTATCGCAGGCGTTAAGCTCCGGCGCAAATCCATTTCCGCAAAACGTTCGTGATTTTCAGCGGCGATTTTGTCGTTGCACGCCCATAGCTTTTTCTGCTCATCGGGGCTGAGGCTGTTGATATACTCCGCCAAAACTTCCGATTCTTCCGATAAAACCGGCAGGGCGGTTTTTCTATTGTCCGCTTTTAACGGTTATGGGCAGTCGTGCAACGTTTTTTACCTTTCTTCATGAAAAGCAGCCTTCTGCTTTCTAACAGAGAATAGTATGAACGAACGCCTCGTGTGGTCAAAACGCACGAATCCGGCGCTGGCTTTTTATATAAGCATACAAAAAATGGCAAATATTATTTTGTTTTTTGCAAAATGCTATATTATTTCCTAAAATATGCTATAATAACGATAACGAATTAATAAGTATTAGGAGGTATACATTATGGGAATGTTGAAAAAACCGATGAGCATACTGCTGTCATTGCTGATGATCGTCAGTCTGTTCACAATCGTTACGTTTCCTGTCGGCGCAGAGAGCGCCGTGTATACGCTGACGGTCGAGAATTTTGAGCCGAGCCCGACCAATGATTATGATGAAAATATTGCGCTCGAAACCAAGATTGGTGACAGCGCCGCAGAGGGAAAAAATTACTCTGTACAGGCAGGAACGCAGATCAGCGTGACGGCACGTTTGAAAAACAATGACTATCCCTTTCATGTAACGGGTATGACGATGACCTATACGCAGGACGGCGAGACGAAAACTCTCGATGCGGAGCTTGAGACACTCGACGCTTACCGCAACGTCAGAGCACAGTTCATCATGCCCTCTGCTGACACACGTATTTCTTTTAAGGTGGAAGAAATCTATTATGTCAGGGTAACAAGCAACGCTTACGGCGCGGTCTCTGCCGATCGTATTCGAGTACGCAAGGGTGACTTGGTCAACATTTCGGCAACCCCGAACAGTACAGCAAGGCCGTATTATAAGCTGTACGCAGCATACGAATGGGACACTGCGACAGAGCAGGCTGAAATCATAAACAATAGCTCATTTATCATGCCTGCGAACTCCGACGTGACGGTATATGCGGAGTATTTTGACGCCGTTGCGAATTATATTGAGCGCTCCTGGGACGGAGAGAAGGTCGTTGCAAATGAGCGTATCCGTACTCCGTCAGAGGGGTATATAAAAATGTCCGAGGTTGCTGACAGCGGCACTCTGCAGGACGGAAACTGGTATTATGTCGACAGCAACGTGACTTTCAGCGGACGTATCCACACCGACGGCGAGGTGCATATCATCCTCGGCGATGGCGCGACGGTGGACTTCAGGAGAGGTCTCGAGGTCAGTGAAGGGGACACCCTGAATGTATATGACCAGAAGCAAGGTACCGGCAAGATGATCGCCTTCTGTGAGCGCTTCGCCCAGCGCGACGATCAGGATGAAGCCGCCATCGGAGGCGATAAAGGCCTCGACGGCGGCAGCATGAACTTCTACGGCGGTAATTTTGAAGCGACTACCAAAAGAGAAACCAGAGGAGCAGCCATCGGCGGCAGCGGCTTCCGCGCAGGCGGACGCATGATTTTTTATGCCGGCAATTATATCGTTAAGTCGAGATTTGGTTCCAGCACCGGTATCGGCGGCGGCTACAAAGGCGAAGCGAGCCGCTGCAGCGGCGAAGGTATCACGATCTACGGCGGCACCTTTGATATACAAACCTTCCAATCGGGAGCCGGTATCGGCAGCGGCGAGGGAGCATACAGGTCGACCGGAGCTATCGCAATCTACGGCGGAAGCATCACGGCAAGCAGCCATAACGGCGGCGCGGCTATAGGCGGCGGCAAAAACAGTGAAAACGGTCCTATCTACATCTACGGCGGTGAGGTCAACGCGGTCGCTTACGGAAATAAAATAGGCGCGGGTATCGGCGGCGGTCAAGACGCGGAACAGGGCGATCCCATTTATATCAGCGGCGGTACGGTGGTTTCACAGAGCGACAAAGGCGCAGGCATCGGCGGCGGAATGGGAAAAGGCGGAGGCTATATAGAGATCTCCGGCGGCCTTGTGGTCGCGACTTCCACTGCAGGCGGCGCGGGTATCGGCGGCGGCAGGAACGGCAGCAATCATATCGTAAACATCACCGGCGGTTATGTTATCGCCGCCTCATCAAGTTATACCAACTCCTCGGAAATGATGGAAATGGTCACAAGATATCTCGGAAATGCGCCGATGGGCAGCCAGTATCAGCGCTCGGCTAACGCGATGATGGTGTCGGTCGCCGCTCTGGTCGATCTGTTCAGCAGCGACGAAGAGCTGTCCGGCGCGGGCATCGGCGGCGGTCACGGCGGATCCGGCGGCGAGGTGAATATCTTTGGCGGCATCGTCATCGCAAAGTGCGGTCTATCCTCCGCCAACGCGATCGGCAAGGGTAAGGGCGGCTCAGACAGCGGAACGCTAACTCTCGACAACAAGACGATGGTGAGCGCCGGAAGTGATGATAACAACGCTCAAATGAAAAAGAAGGATGAACGCCTGAGCTCCTGCCGCAACTGCAGGTTTGCCGAGATCAGACCCTGCGGCTTTTCGCATACAAACTACACCATAATCGACGAATACAGTCATAAGACCACCTGCGAATACTGCGAGGCGGATCAGGATTTGGATCTACATGAATATGACGCGTCAGGTCTTACATGTACGTTATGCGGGTATCAGCGGATCAAGGTCAGCTTTGATCCCGGCGACGGCAGCGGTACGATGGAAGACGTTTATCTCTCCAAGGGAGAGACCTATACTCTGCCCAAAAGCGCCTTTACGCCACCGGAGAACCAATATTTCTCCGGTTGGAGAGGGACGATCGGCTCGACAACAGATGTTTTTGTTCCCGGTGCCACCTTCAAGCTGAACGAAAGCGTGACGCTCACCGCCGAATACGGAGATACCTATCAGCTGTGGGTCGGCGGCGTGCAGGTGACCGACGCAAATAAGAATGATGTTCTGGGCGACGGAAAGGTGAGCTTCGACCCTGAAAACACCGTTTTGAACCTCAATGGCGTTACATCGCTTCCCGGCATCAACAGCAACCAGCGTTCGCTGATTTACGCGAACAGGATGAATCTGACTATCACCGGAAGCGGCGAACTGACCCCAAGTCAGATGTTTTCGAACGGCGTTCATGTCAATATCGGCTCGCTGACGCTCAACGGAGATTTCAGCGTCGTCGGTTCGCAGGGCAACGCGTTTTTCGCTTCGAAGGATATCATTATCGCAGGCGGCACGATAACCGCGCAGGCGAAAAGCTACGGCATCCGCGCCGGCAGAAGGATGTATCTTTATGACGGTATAACGCGCGTTTCTGCCGATGCAGAGCAGCAGAGGGCGGTCTTTTATGACGATATCGTTGCCGATCCGGCATTGATCGTGACCGCATACACCCCCGAGGACGCGCTGCGGCCCGACGGCAGCTTTTACTATAATTACACCAAGCACCTTGTCATCGAGCGCGGAGCCGTTATCACCTACAAACTGAACGGCGGCACGATGGACGGTCAGACCGACGAAGTAAAGTCTGTCTTACAGAAAAACACGACCGTTGCCGAACCGGAACCTGTCCTTGACGGTTACTCTTTCGACGGCTGGTATACGGACGATCAATACGGCTCCTTGTTCGACTTTGACGATCCCGTGACCGAAGATATTACGCTGTACGCGAAGTGGACGCAAAAGCCACTTCATACGATCTCGATGTCCGATATGGCCGGCG
The DNA here is from genome assembly GCA_017471345.1 of Ruminococcus sp. Classification (GTDB taxonomy): domain Bacteria; phylum Bacillota; class Clostridia; order Oscillospirales; family Acutalibacteraceae; genus Ruminococcoides. The sequence goes on along the minus strand of JAFUUV010000255.1, from coordinate 4,788 downwards.
GCTATGTCTACGCGCCTGTTGAAGCATATGAGGGACAAACGGTCAGGGTTTATCCCCATGAGGAATATGGCTATGACCTTGAACACTTCAGCTATACGACCGACAGCGGCGAGGAAACCGAGATCATCGGAGTAGATTATTCTTTCAGCTTTCCTATGCCCGACGACAACGTGACGATCAACGCGGTGTTCAGAGGCGGCGAATATCAGATAAGAATAGATGAAGGCGTACCCGCAGGAGCAATAGAGGCTCCGGCGTCAGCACGCGCGGGAGAGAAGGTCTCCGTTACCGTCAACGGCATTGACGGTAAGCATCTCGCCGGCGTCACTGTCAAGGATTCGGAGGCTCACAACGTCCGGTTCTACAGTGAGAGCAAGTCTTTTACAATGCCTCTGTCAGATGTGACGATTAACGCAGTGTATGAAGCGCACTCTTTTGAAGATCCCACATGGACATGGGACGGTCATGACTCCGCTATGGCAGACTTTCGTTGCTCCGTTTGCGACTTTGAGTGCTCCTTAATGGCTCAGGGAGACGCGATCACCTATGAAACAACAACAGAGCCGACCTACACGACCGAGGGCGAGCGCGTTTATACCGCTTCGGTCACTATGAACGGCGTCACATATACCTCTGATATAACAGAAACGATCGAGAAAGCCTCTCGTATCGTCGAGGTCACTTATCTCAACCTGAACGGTGAAGAAAAGACAGTCACCGCCACACGGATCGTCGGCGACTAGAACGATCTGGAAAACGGATGGTATGCCGTTGTCGACAGCGTGACCAACAACAACCGCATCAGCAACAACGGCAAGGTCCATGGCGGCGTCAACCTCATCCTCTGCGACGGCGCGACCTTTACGAATCCGGAGGGTATGTCGGTCAACGGAGCACGTTCGCTGACCGTATGGGGGCAGAGCGCAGGTACCGGTACCTGGAACATCACCAAACCTCCCACATCCTGCGCAGGCATCGGCGGATATATCAACGCTTCCGGCAACATCACGATCAACGGCGGCGTTATCAACGTGACCGGCGCTCAAAACGCCGCGGGTATCGGGGCAGGAGGATTCGCTCCGGACAGCCAAGGTGTTATCACGATCAACGGCGGCACCGTCAACGCTAAAGGCGGTCACAGCGGCGCGGGAATCGGCGGTGGAAACGCCGATAACAGTTACGCGGGCAGGGTCGTCATCAACGGCGGCAATGTTACCGCGACAGGTAACTCACGTGGTGCGGGTATCGGCTCAGGGCGTCAAAGCTACGCCGACGTCATCATCAGCGGAGGAACCGTGAAAGCTGTGGAAGGCAACTTTGCATCAGTGGGTATCGGCGGCAGCGGTTCGACCGTCACCCTGACCTATATCGACGACGTCAGCATCACCTCCACCGGCTACGACGGCACGGTCACGCTTGAACAGCCCTTTACCGACGGCACAAATGTTTTTGAGGCGGGCGTCGTCGACGACAACAGCGTTCTCGCGGGCACGACTCTGAGACCGTCTGGAGGTATAGGCGTTCGCCTTGCCGGCCATTCGATCTCGCTTGACGGCGATATCGCGGTCAACTTCTACATGGAGCTTTCCGACAGTGTGATCGCCCACAAGGATACCGCCTATATGCACTTTACCGTCCCTGACGGCAACGGTACTACCGAACAGACGATGCTTGTCAAGGACGCGCTGATCAAGGAATGGAACGGCAAAAACTACTATGTATTCAAGTGCAGAGTCGCTGCAAAGGAAATGACCTCACAGATCAAGGCACAGATCATCGACGCAGGCATGCACGGTACAGAGTACACCTACTCCGTCAAGGATTATGCCGATTATCTGTTGGAACACGCCGACGAGAGGGAAGACTTGGCAAAAGCCGTTCCGCTCGTCAAGGCAATGCTCAACTACGGCGCGCGCGCACAAATCTATTTTGATAAAAATCCTGCCGATCTCGCCAATGCGAGCTTGTCCGAGGAAGAAAAGGCGCTTGGCGAGGTCACGGTCACAGCGCCGAAATCCGCGATTGGCCTGCCTGACGGTGTGAGTTTCGAGGGCGCAACGCTCTCGCTCAAATCCGAGACGACGCTCTCGCTGTATTTTGAAAGCGCAAAGACGCTGACCTTTGAGTGTGAAGGAAAAAACGTCGAAACCGTTACAAGCGGCAAATATCAGATCGCGCGTATCAGAGGTATCAAGGCGAAGGAGCTGAAAAAGACCTTCACCCTGACCGTCAAGGATGGCGAAGAGATAATTGGCACGATCACTTACAGTCCGATGACCTATTGCAGTAATGTTCTGAGCGACGGCACGCAGTCCGAAGCATTGCAGAACGTCTGCAAGGCGCTGTATCTGTACGCGAAAGCGGCTGACAGTTATTTCCCTGATTAAAGGAGGTCGGACGATATGGAAAAAGAACAATACCTCCCCACCGAGCTTGAGATCATCAAGTTCCGGACAGAGGACGTTATCTGCACAAGCAATATCAACTACGAAGAAGACGAGTTGCCGATTTCTCCTAACAAACCCTGAATCAATTTGAATAGGTTCTTTCAGCAGTCGTTCAAAACAGATGACCGCCCTGCCGTTTGGCAGGGCGGTTTCGGGGAAATCACTTATTCATTGTATTTTCTGTTTTTTTGAATTGTTGTGATGCTGTTACCGATTATTTACTTCCGCCGCTGATACCCCATGCGAAGTCGGGTACGCAGTACCGGGGATCAATGTAGCCCTTGTAGGTAGCGTTGTTGTTGCTGCCGTAGTTGCCCCAGTTGTCAGCGAGGTCTTTGCTGTGACCGTTTAAGCTTTGTACTAAGATTGCCGGACCTCTGTCAGCACGATTGTTGGTGAAGATGCTGTTGCGGATTACGCGGTTATTACCGTCGAGGTAGTCGTATCTTACTGCACCGCCTACGTTCTTTGCAAGGTTGCCTTCGAAGGTGCATCCGTCGATGATTTGGGTATAATGGTATCCGCTTATGCCGTATACAGCGCCTGCCTGATCGTCGGTATGGTTGTACTTGAAGGTGGAGTTATAGAGCTTGAGTTCGTTTGCAGCGATTGCTCCGCCGCCGCCCTTGCTGTTCCTTTCTGCGCTGTTGCCCATAAAGGTGCAGTTCTTTACTGTTACGCCGTGGGCGCTGATTGCGCCGCCTATGCCGTTTTTTGCGTGGTTTTCGGTGAAGGCGCAGTTCTCAAAAGCGGCATTGTCGGTATTCGGGAGATAGAAGCTGCCGCCTGATCCTTTGGTTTCGTTCCAAGTGAAAGTGGAATTCTTTACGTTGACGGTCGCGTTCTTAGCATCGGTGTACACGTTGCCTGCGTGATCGAACGTACAGCTGTTCATGGTGAGCTTATGATTCGCGTTTGAGTTGTTTCCGAACCAAATCGAGCCTTGCTTGGTGTTTTTGATTTTGACGTTGGTAAGGTTCAGGGTAACGTTGTTTCTCTCGTCCGAGTGGATGCCGTATTTGCCGCCTAAGAGGGTGCCATTGCTGAGGTTAAGGGTAGAGTTGCTGTGCATCGGGAAGAAGATCAGATCGCTTTTCGCGGTCGCGTCCAAGGTGTGGTTGCCGAGGTCGATAGTAACGTTTCTGTCTTTGTCGATATGAAAGCCGCCGTTTCCGCGGAACTGATAAGTATTGCTGTCGAGCTTATCAAAGTTAAAGCCGTTCTTGCTGTCTGCAACTACGTCGCCTCTGAGCTTGATGGTATAGGTTTGGCTTACCTTATAGCACTGAGCCCATGCCTCCGAGAAGGTGTGGAAGCCCTTTACGGTCTTGTAGCCGCCGAAGCTCGGGATTTCTGCGGTTGCCTGCATAAAACCGTCGTTTTCGTTGTTCTCATTAATAACTGCCTTGTAGATTCCGTTGATGGTTTCAAGGGAGTTTGTCAGGTCTTTTGCGAAGTTCTCGTAGTAAGAATAGGGAGATTCATTCTCGTTTACCTGATATATATTGTTGGTGATCTCATATTCCTTTACTTTGTATGCCATATTGTTCAGAGAAAGAATGGTAAGGTAATCCAGCGCAACATTGGATTCCATGATCTCGATCTCACCGTTGATGGTATTGAGGTACTCGAGGAAGTCGGGAGATTGCTGCCAGTCATGCTTGGTTTCTTTGTATGTTGCAAGGATTTTGTCCATGAGGTATTCCGAGGTGAGTCTGTAGCCGGAAACGTGGTCGGTAGAGGAACGGGTGCCCTTGACATACTCTACCATAACGTTGAAGTTCTTTTCCAGCGCGGCGATGTTGCAGGTGGACTCGCCGAGGATTTTCTTGTAGGTGCGATAGGTTGTGTTATCAATCAAGCCATCGCCGGGAGTGGTGATGTTGTTGCTGTACTGCTCAATCTTTTTAATGGCTGCGCGATAATCGTCGGCAATGCTGTCGGCTTCCTTGCGGAAATCCTTTGAGTCGATATTGGAGTTGATGAGCTTGAGGTGATTCATTTCTTCCTTGTGATAATCGTCGATCTTGCCGGAGAGCTCGTCGAGCTTTTTGAGGACGTCTGCGATTCCGGGTTCGTCTTCGTCAAAAGCCATACCGAGGATGTAGCCTGCGCCTTTGTTGAGCAGCTCACCGCAGATTCCGCCGCCCACGGTAGCGTCTATGATCTTTTCTACGCCGAATTCGGTAAGATCCTTTGTGATCTCTTTCGTATCGAGCGACTTCGCCGAAGCAGAGCCGATTGCCATTGTGCCTACCGAGAAAACTGTGATGGTTGAGAGAATGCCTGCGATTAATCTTGTTCTAAATTTTCTTGTCTTTTTCATGTTGTTCACTCCTTT
>JAFUUV010000254.1 GCA_017471345.1 Ruminococcus sp. | reverse complement strand
GTCAGACCACAGGTTTGCCTGCACCTTCCTTCAGATTCCGCCTCACGGCGGACACCCTTGGTGTTCGGCTATATCCTTCCCGCTGTCGGGCGGATTCGGGACTTTCACCCTTTAGAAACGTGCGCCGTCGGGCGCACCGAATACGAAAGCCGACACAAAACGTGCCGGCTTTTTTTGTATCAGAACCAGTTGTTATTATAGAAATTGCTGCTGGAACCGATGATGAAGTAGTTCATCATGTTGGAATAGCGCTGCGGTGAGATTTCGATGTCGGTGTATTCAAACTCATATGTAGTGGAAATAGCGCCGCTGGTGACGGTCGCCTCAGTGATGACGCCGTCTTGCCTGGTCACCTCGACGCTGAAAACCGTTGAGTCGGGGCCATTGCGATATACCGCTGTCATCAGCTTGGCAATGCCGTCGCTGTCATACACAGCGGTATAGGTGCCGTTGAAGCGCAGCCACCGCTTCGGGTTGTGGTCATCCCAGTTGGCGTAATATCCGGAATTGACGGTCTTTTGCAGCAAGCCGTTCTCGTCGAGGGTAACCTGGACGGAATCTGTCTCTTCCATATGCGCAATGTTTCCGGAGGGATCCGGCGCGGCGTCCTCCACACGGAACAGCGAGGTAAAATAATCATTGCCGTTGGCATACTGATAATAGGTATCACAGAAACCGCCGTTTCCCTCTCTGTGAAAATCATACAGGCTGCCGTTGCGGTATGTCATCGTCGTCACTTCATCCGTGTAGTCATTGGTCATGGTGCAGGTCTTGGGCAGTCCCTCCTCAAAGGTATACTGAAAAAAGGTGGTGGTCGAACCCATATCCTCATCGGCATAGGTACAATCTATGACGTTGGGATAGACGTTTTTATAGGTAAGGGTAACCGTGGCGATTGGCTCCCTTTCTTTGAAGCCGGAGATTGTCTGATAGGATTTGACAGTTTTCAGAAGCCTGTGCTCTGTCGTCATGGTATATGGCTCACCGGTTTTTTCACAACCTGCGGTCTGTTCGGCAAGATACTTCTGCACGCAGGTGACGTCGAGAATGGAAACCCTGCCGTCACCGTTGACGTCCGAAATCTTTGCCCGATTGCCGCTGAGTGTCTCCAGTCCGACAGACGCCCTCTGCATCAGCGTGGCATCCTCAACATTTATCACGCGGTCAAGATTGGCGTCACCGTAACGATATGCTTCTTCGGCTGCCGCCGAAAAGCCGCCAACGGCAAGCGTCGGGAGAACTACCGCCGCGGCAAGCAACGCACTGATGGTTTTTTTCATATAACTTCCTCCTATACATTAATTTTTCTTACGGGATAATCTGTTTTCAAGCCGAAACGCCCTCGCAAGCAACATGACAACTACGTCGCACAACACGCCGAGCAGCAGTCCGCAGCATACATCTGTCGGAAAATGGACGTAGAGATAAAGCCGTGAGAACGCGATGCAGACAGTCGCCGCCAGCGCGGCAAAGCCAATGACACGTTTCTTGACGAGCAGCACTGTTGTGACAGCCGCTGCCAACGCGCTGTGCGTGGAAGGAAAGCTTGCGCCGGACGGCGGCTTAATCAGCAGCGTCATATCAGGATTGAGCACGAACGGACGCGGACGGTTAACCAAATGCTTGAGCAGCACGTCGCCCGACAAAAACGCCAGCGTCAGCGCCGCCAACACCATGATGCCGGCAGCCCTTGTTTTGCGGAAAAAAAGCAGAACAACGCCTAAGAGTATCCAGATGATGCCATAGGTGGTCAGATAGCTCAGAAACACGGAAAAGCCGTCCAGAAAAGCACACCGTAAGCTCTGCTGAATGGCATTGAGAACAGAATAATCAAAGCTCTGAATCGCTTCCATCTACCAAGGTCTCCTTTCTTCAATTTCACTGTTATTGTATCAATTTCCGCAAAAAAAGTCAATACAGTGACGACAGAATCAAAAAGAGTAACGCAGAACACACCGCTTTTTCTTGACAACCGCCTCTGCCATGATATAATCAAGATGTAAAAATAATAAAAAGCGAGGTAATGATGATGAAACTCATAAGAACGCTCACCTCCTGTCTGTTGTCAGCTGCCCTGCTGTTGCCTGCGGTCACGTCTGCCGGCGCCATCACAGTCGTGAAGGACGGCAAGGAATACCTGTTTCGTTCCGCTACGCCGACAACCGGCGACTGCAACGTGCTGATGATTCGCGTTGGCTTTGCCGATTATCCGGCAGACGGTGGAGAGAATCCTGTCACCGACGAACAGACGCTGCTGTCTTATTTTGACGGCTCCGAGGGCAGCGTCAACGGCTATTACGAAACCTCCTCCTATGGCAGTCTGCGGCTGCACTGCGACAAGGTGTATACATACAACGCGCAGCATGAACGCGAATACTACAACGGCGGCACCGAGGTGTCCGAGGAGCTGCTCACCGAAACGCTTGACGCGCTGAAGGATGACATCGATGTTTCCAAATATGACAGCAACGACGACGGCAATCTTGATTTTGTCAGCTTTGAATACGCCGGTCCCTTGGGTGAATGGGGTACGACGTGGTGGTCATATGTGTTCTCTCCCGAGAACGTCAGCGTCAAGGGTAAGCGTGTCCCCATCTGCACCTTCCTGCGCGGCGACGCGGAGACTTATAAGCATGAATTCGGACACATTCTCGGTATGCCGGACTATTACTCCCATACGGACAATCATCCAAACGCCATCATGACCTTTGACATGATGAGCAACCACCACGGCGACCACAACGGCTTTTCCAAATGGAGCTACGGATGGCTGAACGAGGACGACATCGCATTTATCGACAAAGCCTCCGGCGATGTCACCGTCACCCTCGCGCCGATTGAAACCAAGCTCGGCGACGGCAAAAAAATCGCGGTAATCGCTCCGGCGTTTTCGCAGGATACACGTTTTTTAGACGAGTACTTTTTGGTGGAATATGATTCCGGTCAGGGCAACAACAAGAAGATATTTGAAGAATACCGGCTGCAGCCGGGCTTCCGCGTTTTTCACGTCAATGCCAAGGCGGAATATACGCGCGACGAAGCGAGCCTGCTGCAAGACAACGATTTACTGCGCAGCAATCTGATTCATAACGTGAAAAACGAGCTGGACGATTATGTTTTTACCAACACGGAAAAACAGTTTTACCGTGAAGGCGACGCACTGACACCACTGGGTTATCCCAACACCGGCTTTGTCGGCGAGAATGTTTACAACGGAAACCTGACCGGCATCAGCATCACCGATTTCACAACCGGCGACCATCCGTCGTTCAAGGTCAGCTTTTCCGAGGAGCCGGTGGTTCAAGAGGAGCCAAAGCTCACCGTCACTCCGGAAAGTCTTAACGCGGCAATTCGGCTGTCACTGACCTCCGACGCGTCGCTGACAAAGAAGCGTTCCGGCGCCGTTGATTATGAGGCGCCGTATCTGATGGACAATGCAGGCAACAAGCTTCCGCTCGACGTGACAGAGGTTACCGCGAATCGATTTGATATCCGGTACAACCGTCTTTCTCCTGCGGTACAGTCCGATACAGAGTACACGCTGGTGATTCCCAAGGGCCTCTTCCGTTACGGCTATGAACAAGAGGTGCCGGAGCTGCGGCAGACCATCAGAACCGACAGCTTTTTAACACAAACGGTGATTGAACGTTACGCGCCAAGCGCTGTCGGCAAGCGGATATCCAATGATTTCGCCGTGACAAACAATACCTACGGCAGAATTATCCTCGATTCCGATACAGCGACCTGCGACTTTGTGGAGATGAATCTGGACGGTGAGGAAATCGCGCGTCACACCTTCAACGCGCCTGATTACGGCGGCGTACAAGGACAGCGACTCTTCAGCTGCAGCGTCTACACCCTCAACGACGGCAACTTCGCGTTCTGTGTTTACACACTGGACAACACCTATTTTACCAAAATCGACCGCAGCGGCAAAGCCCTCAGCAAAACCTTCGCCGTCAGCGATGAGCTGGTGAAGGGGTACGCCAACAGTGTCAACACCATCCGATTTGAACCGCTCAAAGGCGGACTCTACAAACGGCTGATTGCTTCCGATTACAGCACGGAAGCGGATTTCATCATTGACTTTGAGCACGAGCCGCAGCTGCAGATCACCAATGTCATGATGATTCATTCTCTCAACCAAGACTACTACATCCGCAGAAGCTTTCTCGATGGCAGTCAGCATCTGTGTCTGTGTGACAAGTCTGACCGCGAGCTTGCCGACATCACCGTAGACAATATCTTTATCGGTGTATTTATGGAAAACAACAGCATTTATGTGCTGTCCAAGCAGAACACCAGGCTCGACAACGGCGAACGCGTGACAACCGTCCGGCAGGATGTTTACGATATCACCGGCAAGCTGCTGCGCAGCGAGGATATCACCGCCAATGCCGCGCATCTCGGCAACTATTTCCTCTTTGACCGCATTATTCCAACCGACAGCGGCTACTTTATTGTCTATAACAACGCGATAGATCAGGCGCTTTCTGTGATTGCCTGCGACCGGGAATGGAAACGGCTGGGTATGCTGAATTTTGACACCACCGCACAATTGCTCTTTACAGGCGAATGCGGACTCGCTGTTGCCACACAATATGACCGCGAAACCCAGAATCAGCTTAACATAGTGTCGCGCTTCCACATCGGAGATTTTGAAATTGTTCCCAAGCGTGTAGCGCGCCTGCTCGGTGACGCCGACGGAGACGGCGTGATTACCGTCAGCGACGCTACCTTGATTCAAAAGGCTTCTATCGGTCTTGAAACCATCAGCCCATCTGTCGCGGCGTTATGCGACGTCAACGGAGACGGCAAGGTTTCCATTCTGGATACAACCTACGTACAAAAATATGTCGCAGATATCGCCGTCCCCTACCCCATCGGCGAACCCATAGAGTAAAATAACAGGCTCAGGAGCGGACTCGACTCCTGAGCCTTCTGTTTTTGCAGAACACAGCGGTTTTCTATAGAATAACTCTTGACTTTTTTCCCAAAACAGAGTAAAATAGTAAAGATGAAATACGGAGACGTATCGAAGTGGTCATAACGGGGCTGACTCGAAATCAGTTAGGGAGCAATCCCCCGCGGGTTCGAATCCCGCCGTCTCCGCCAAATTTGCTTCACTGACGTGAAGCGCTGCGAAGAAAGAATAATGAACAAAGAGCCGCTGTCCGGTATGTCCGGTGTATGCTTCGCTGTTCATTATTCTTTTTTACGCTAACATATGTATTGATTCAGGTAATTTAATACTATTCTCTGATAGAAAGTAGACAACTTTCTATCAGAGAGAAAACGCTTGGCGCGTTTTCCAATTGCGCAAAAGCGCAATTGCCGTCTTATACAATCTTGACGCGCCTACGGCGCTATTAAAAAGTAGAAAGTC
>JAFUUV010000253.1 GCA_017471345.1 Ruminococcus sp. | reverse complement strand
GAGGACCGTCAAGAATCATCTGATCGCCGGTGTAAGCGTGAATGGTGCTCATGATGCCGCTCTGGATGGGAGCGTACTTGTTGAGGGTGTCCGCCATGGGCGCAAGGCAGTTGGTGGTGCAGGAAGCAGCGGAGATAATGGTGTCCTCGGGAGTGAGAACATTCTCGTTAACGCTGAATACAACGGTGGGAAGGTCCTTGCCCGCGGGAGCGGAGATAACAACCTTCTTGGCGCCGGCGTCGATGTGAGCCTGGCTCTTCGCCTTGGAGCAGTAGAAACCGGTGCACTCGAGCACTACGTCGATGCCCAGCTCACCCCAGGGAAGCTCGGCAGCGTTGGGCTTTGCGTAAATGGTGATTTCCTTACCGTCAACGATAATGGAGTTCTCACCCGCCTCAACGGTGTGCAGATTCTCGCCGATGGTGCCGCAATAGCCCTTCTGAGCGGTATCGTACTTGAGCAGGTTAGCAAGCATTTTGGGATCGGTAAGGTCATTGATAGCAACTACTTCATAGCCCTCCGCGCCGAACATCTGTCTGAAGGCAAGACGTCCGATACGGCCAAAGCCGTTGATTGCAACTTTTACTGACATAAAAAAATTCCTCCTAAAATTAAGATACATCTATTATATTACATTTTTTTCATTTATTCAATAGTTTGATAAAAAATTGAGGAAGTTTTTTCAAATTTTTAAAGCAGATATACCAAGCGCATGAACGAGTTTGGCAAATCTTGCATTTTTACTATACTTTATTCCAAAAAACAATTATTTTTCTTCAAAAGCGTCATTTCCGTCTTGACAACATTCTGATTTTATATTAAAATTAAGAAAGAATGTGCTTTTGCGTATTCTTTTTGAATCAGACTCTTCTTGAAGAGCCGTTTATAATAGATATTTTTTATACATTTTCATAGACGGTTTTCCGGATATAAAAAATATTGAACAATTGAATATCTGTATTAACGGCACCTTCGGAGTCTTTTGATTGGGAATTAATCTTTGAAAAACAAATTAAAAGGAGGTGTCATGGGAAATGGAGCTGTATATTGTCATCATCGCGGCTGTTGTCGCGCTGCTGATTGGCGGCGCTATCGGTATTTTCATCGGTATTCAGGTGCGGAAAAAAACCGCCGAACAGGAAATCGGCAGCGCTGAGGACGAGGCGAAGCGCATCGTCGCCGAAGCAATCAAAACCGCCGAGGCGAAGAAAAAGGAGTATGTGCTTGAGGGCAAGGACGAGGTTCACCGCTTCCGCAACGAGAGCGAGAAGGAAATCTCCGACCGCCGCAAGGAAGTCCAGCGTCAGGAACGCCGCATCCAGCAGAAGGAAGAAACGCTTGACCGCAAGCTTGACAATGTCGAGAAAAAGGACGAGCGCGTCAGCAAAAAGCTCAAGGAAGCTGACAAAAAGCTTGACGAAATTGAGACCATCAAGAAAAGCCAGTTTGAAATGCTCGAAAAAATTTCGGGCTATACAGCAGAGCAGGCGAAAAATTACCTGCTTTCCCAGCTTGAAGGCGAGCTTGCGCACGAAAAATCCGTCAAAATCATGGAGTATCAGGCGCAGCTCAAGGAAGAAGCGGACGAAAAAGCCCGCAATATTATTTCACTATCTATTCAGCGGCTTGCCGCTGAACAGGTTGCCGAGGCAACCATTTCGGTTGTGCCTCTCCCCAATGACGAAATGAAGGGTAGAATCATCGGTCGTGAGGGACGCAACATCAGGGCAATCGAAACCCTGACCGGCGTCGATTTGATTATCGACGACACGCCCGAGGCGATTACGCTTTCGTGCTTCGAGCCGGTACGACGCGAGGTCGCGCGCATCGCGCTCGAACGACTCATTTCCGACGGACGTATTCATCCCGCGAGAATTGAGGAAACTGTCGAAAAGGCACGCCGTGAGGTGGACGCCACCATCAAAAAGGAAGGCGAGCAGGCAGTGCTCAAGCTCGGTATTCACAATGTGCATCCGGAGCTTGTCAAGATGCTCGGCCGCCTGCGCTACCGCACCAGCTACGGTCAGAATGTGCTCAACCACTCCATCGAGGTTGCTTATCTCGCCGGCATGATGGCGAGCGAGCTGGGACTCGACCCCACCATCGCCAAGCGCGCCGGTCTGCTGCATGATATCGGCAAGGCGATTGACCACGAGGTGGAGGGTACTCATATCCAGATTGGTGTGGACCTTGCCCGTAAGTACAAGGAAAGCGACGCGGTCATTCACGCCATTCACGCCCATCACGGCGACGTCGAGGCAAAAACCATCGTCGCCTGTCTGGTACAGGCTGCCGACGCGTTGTCCGCCGCCAGACCGGGCGCCAGACGCGAAAACGTCGAAAATTACATCAAGCGTCTCCAGAAGCTCGAGGAAGTCGCTTCCTCCTTCAACGGCGTCGAGCGCTCCTTTGCCATTCAGGCAGGACGCGAGGTGCGCGTGATGGTCAAGCCCGAGGTGGTCAAGGACGAGCGCATGGTTCCCCTCGCCAGAGAAATCTGCAAGAAAATCGAGGAGGAGCTGGAGTATCCCGGCCAAATCAAGGTCAACATCATCCGCGAAAGCCGCGCGGCGGAGTTCGCGAAATAATCCGGTCACCAACAGGCAGTCTTGCGGCTGCCTGTTTTTTTTGCTCCGTAAAAATAATTTTTTATAATATTGTATTTTTTCTATTGACAAACCGTCGGCGATGAGCTATAATGATAGCAACAGATAAAAGTTTATTTTTATTATCTAAAGGAGTGCTGAAAATGTTACAATCCTCTATTCGTCTGTCCGGCGGCGATATTGCGCAGCTGAATGTGATTCTGGAGCGAACGACGTGTACCTCATTGTCGGACGCCATTGTTTACGCGCTCGATTTTGCCGCTGACGCGGTGCGGCAAGGCGTGGACTGGGCGTTTGTGCGCCGCACCCTGCTAAACAACAGCAAAAACGGCGAGAGCACCACGCGCAGCTTTGATTTAAAAGATGCCTTCGCGATTGTCAGGGAGGACATCCAAGAACAACTGTCGCTGGAGCGCCCGAGAGTCGCGTTCATCGTGAGAATGGCTGTCACCTACACCGTCCTCGCGCTGCAGGGCAACTATTTGCCGACTGCCGCCGTGCCATCCGATACCGTTTCCGAGCACGAACGTCTTGAGCTGCTCAGCCGGCTGACGCGGCTCGCGCTCGAAGCCACCGAGACCGCCGACAGGACGTTTTTGGCGGTACGGGAGCTGCTGAAGGAGGTGCGGGAATGACCTATCCGGAAATTTGCCTTATTGCCGACCGTCTGGCGGCTTATCCGCGTATTTTCGCGTGGCGTGACCTCCGTGGCGAGCTGGCGCTCGACGCCCAAGATTTAACGGATTATCATCTACACCTCTTGCATATCCATCGCCTTGAACAGCAGGAACCGGCGCTTTTTCGTGCTTTCGCAAGGGCGGTCGCGGCAGAATGCGACGCCCGCTATATACACCGCCACTGGCTAGAAACTCGCTTAGCGTTTATGCTGCTCTTTTTCTCGAACGCCAATGAATTTCTGCACGCCGCCTTCGTCGTACTTCAAAAGCAACAACAGGTACAGCCGTAACAAGCTGTACCTGTTTGTTTATCGTTTTCTTTTGAGGGCGGCGGCAAGCTTGGTGACGGGCTTGCCGAGGAGAAAGAGTATCAAAATTTCGGGAACGCATTTCCACGCGAGGCTGATGGCTCTCGCGACGAGGTAAAAGCTGTAGGACGGCTGCCGCGCGTAGAGGAGATAAAGCCAGTACGCCGCCATGAAGCTCTCGACCGCCAAGGCGTTGACCGCCCACGCGATGATGATGCGCGGCAGACTGAGCTTCTCGCCGTAGAGGGCAAAGCCGTAAATCAGACCGGTGAGCAGGCCGCTGAGGGTGAAGCCCGGGAAGTAGCCGCCGCCCGTCGGGACAATCAGAAAGGACAGCACGTCGCCGAGCGCGCCGACCATGGCGGCAGGCAGCGGACCGAACATCGCGCCACAGAACGCGATGGGAATAAACGCGGCGGAAAATTTGACCGTATTGCCGAACATCGGCAGGGTGACATTGGCGAACATACCGAGCACAATGCGCAAGGCTAACAGCATGGCAATCGCGGCAAGGGAACGAATATCGCGCAACTCGGCGACAGACGACGGAAATTTACGCAGATAAGAAACCATAGAAACCCCCAAAAAAAGAAACGCGGACACAACAGTGCCCGCGCGGAATTCAAATGACAGCGGGATGCGAGGCCGGTACCGCAGGCAAAGCCTTTCGTCTCCGCAACAACTCCCCGTTCGCGGAACACTTCACGCACCGTTCTCTACTCTGTTTGCAATCTCTATTATACGCACATTCCCGTTTTTTGTCAAGTCTCATACTATTCTCTGATAGAAAGTAGAAAGTCTACTTTTTAATGAAGATTGGTATCAGAGCACACCGGCGAAAATCAGCAGCACCAGCAGCAGCGTCGCTACGGCAAGGGCGGAAACGATGACAACAATGATGGTGTTGGTCTTTTTGTTGCCGCCGTCGTTGCTTTCGCGTGCGGGAATCAGGCGCGATTTGCGCAGCGCCGTGACGACGCCCTTGTAGAGCAGGAGTACGAGCGCGGCGTTGAGCGCCGCCTTGATAGCGTTAAAGGGAATGAGCAGCGGCACAAACAAATCGAGCACCGCCTCACGCGGCACGCCCATATAAATCGGCGTCATGATGTAGTTCCAGAGCAGCATGACCGCCACAAGCGATACGCTGCCGGCAACAAGACCGATGATGGCGCGGCTCATGGTTTTTTTGCGGAAGTAGATGACAGACGAAACGCCGACGAACACACCGGAAGCGAGGAAGTTCATCAGCAGACCGATGGGGCCGGTGGTGCTGACGGTGAGCATCTCGACCAGACAAACGACGAGCGACATAATCAGCCCGGGAACGGGGCCGAAGATGAACGCGCCGATGGTGAGAATGACGTCCTTCGGCTCGTAGGTGAGGAAGCCGCCGATGTTGGGAATCCGCAGAAAAATATCCGCGACAACGGCGAGTGCGGTCAGCATTGCCATGCAGGCAAGGGCTTTGATGCGGGTGTTTGCTTTTTTTGTCATAAAATGACCTCCTAAAGATATTTAGGCTGTTCGGCAAAAAGAAAAGCCCGACGCTGTACGTCGGGCGTGCAAACACGGTATAACGGCAAAAGCCGCGCGCGTTTTCTATCATCCGGACTATAACCGTCGGTGCCTGAATTTCACAGGCTCGGCAAACTTGCGTTTGTTCGCGGACTATCACCGCCGGTGGAGAATTTCACTCCGCCCCGAAAACAACCTATACTATTATTATACGCTTCTTCGCGCGATTGTCAAGAGCGTTTGAGGGTGCGCAGATATTTTTTTGTTTCCGCGTCAACGCGGTAGCTCTCGCACGCCTTCTGAATTGCCTTGTTGTGCGTAAAATCATCGAGGTGGTTGTGCGCGAAAAACGGCAAGGTCTGTTGCGGACACTTCGCCAGTGCCGTCGCGACCAGCCACGCCTGCGCCATCCGCACGTAGTACTCCTCCGAGCAAACGCTGTCCGCACGTGCCAGCACGCGGTCGATGTACACGTCGTCAAGGTAGTAATGGAGCATCAGCACCAGCGCGACACGCTGCGCCCAGCAGTCGCCGGCAAGATAGGTTTGTATGTGCGCGAAAAACGGCTCGCGGTATTTTTTGATATGCTTCAGGGACGAACAAAAGCAGTCGCAGACCGCCCAGCTGTTGACATAGGGCAAAAAGCTGTCGGCAAGGCAGCGCAAGTCCTCAAAATCATCGGGCTTAATCAGTCCCGTCACCATCGCGCGGAGAATCCGCTGCTCATAGTAATCATCGCCGCAGTCGCGCAGAAAATCACGCCGTTCGTCCTTGGGAACCGCCTTGGCGATTTCGCGCAGACGCGGCGTGCGTACACCGAGAATCCGCCGCTTGTCCTCGTTGGGTACCAGCGAAGCATGGAAATCGCGGTACTGCGCGTCGGCTGCCGCTTGCAGCGCGGCAAGCAGCTCAGTGCTTGCGGGCATTGTCATACACCTCGCAGGGGGTATTCAAATCAAGGTAGGCGATATCATGGTGCGGCTTTTGCTTGTCCGCCGGCGGACGCTGCATATAGTCGCCGAACACGCGCGTGAGGTATTCGTCGTACCCTGCCATGCAAGGCAGGCGGATGCCCTCGAAGGTGACGTAGTCCACACCGGCGTAGATTTCCTTGGGGTACTCAAAGCGCATCCAGTACGGTCCCGAGCACAGCTCGGTGACGGATTTGTTTTCGCTGAGCTTGTACTTGGTCATATGCTTTTCGCAGGCGCGCCAAATTTTGTTGCGGAGCTTTTTGCCGCGGAAAATGCCGAGCAGCACGCGGCTGCCGAAGCCGAGAATACCGCCGTGGTTTTCGGGAACCACCTGCGCCAAAAAGAGCGAGTACAGCATCGTCCAGACCAGCTGCCGCTTGCGCGCGAAGCGGTTGTCGGGCGCGACGTCGAGCGGAAAGACGTCGAGCACGAGTCCGTGCGGAATATCGATGTCCACCTGATTGGTCTTGACCATGGTGTAGTTGGTGTCGGTGATAGTGATGAAAATATTGCCGGTAAACACCTCGTCGTCGGTTTTGAGCAGGCGGAAGCGTCCGTCCATGCCCTGCTCGCGCCAGAGCTTGGGGAGCTTTTCGTAATCCTCGCGCGGCAGCATGACGTCAACATCGTCATCCCACGGCACAAAGCCGCCCTCGCGCAGAGCGCCGATCAGACCGCCGCCGATGAGCCAGAAGGTGAGGTGATTTTTCTCGCAGAAATCGCGGAAATACACCAGCATATCAAGCTGCCGGAGCTGCAGTTCACGCAGCAGCTCCGGTGTCAGTTCAACTTTGTTCATAGTATTCTCCGTTAAATTGTCAGAGTCTCCCCTGTGTTATCGGCGTGTATTTTGCTTCACCTTGCGCTTGACCTTTTCAATATGCTCCTGCGCGTGGCTGTCGCGGATTTTGCGGCGCCAGAAGGGAATCTGCAGCAGACCGACCAGCGTGCCGACGCCGTAGGCAACGTGGAGCAGCGGAAAAATAAACGGCAGCAAAAAGAACTGCGGCTGGACGTTTTTCATGGTAAAGCAGCCGACGGTGTTGACGACGTCAAACATTCCGTAGACGAGCAGCAGCATATAGAGCAGCATCGGATGTCCCGCCAGCGCCAGAACGCTCAGCCCGAGCACCAGCATCACAAACAAAAACGGCGCGAAATGGAAGTAGCTCAGACAGCCCGGGCACTCCGACAGCGTCAGGCCAATCCACCTGCCGTTGGAATACTTCTGCCAAATCATATGGCGCAGGGTGTTGCGCGAGTGCTGATAGGAGATGATATCGGGACAGCAGCAGAGCTTGTACCCTGCCATACGGATGCGGTAGTGGAACTCGTTGTCCTCGGTTCTGCCGAGGTTTTCGTTGAAGCCGCCGACCTTGGCGATGACCTCGCGGCGGTACGCGGCGTGAAAGAGGCTGTCCATATACTCCTTCTGCATGGCAGGACGGCGGTACGCGGCGATGGAGCTGCCAAAGAGAGAATCCTCCGCCGCCAACAGCGTCAGCTTCCACGAGCTGACGTTGGAGCTGATGTTCGGTCTGCCGCCGCCGACCACATTTTCTCCCTGACGGAGATTGTAGACGTTGCGCGAGACAAAGTTGCGCGGAATCCGCGCGTGCGCGTCCACACGGATGATGACGTCGCCGGTGGCGGTCATCAGCGCAGCGTTCCACGAAAACGCCTGGTTGCGCTTGGCACAGCGGACGATTTTGACGTCGCGGAAGCCGAAATCGGTCTCCTTGAACGCGTTCATGCGCTCAAAGGTGCCGTCGGTAGACATACTGTCCACAAAAACAATTTCAATTTTTTCGTGCGGATACTCCTGCAGCGAGATATCGCTGAAAAGTCCCTCGATTGCCTCCAACTCGTTGTAGGCAATCATGCAAAGCGAAACAATCATAACATCCATCCTATTTGAAATGAGGGTTACACCGCGTCACGGGGAAAATTTCCCGCGGCGGACGGTATATCTCAGTTTTCCATCGCGAAAAGCCATCGCGCGGAATTCATCAGCGCGGTCAGCAGATAGGGCACGGTATAGAGCAGGGGGACGATGAAAAAGCCCAGCGCCAGCCAGCCTGCCATGCTCAGCAGCAGCGTGAGCAACGCGCCGAAGCGGCGGAATGAAAAGCCGATATAACCGAAAAGGTAGTGCAACGCGCCATGGCTGTCATCGAGGGCATACGCCGCCAGCGGATAGTGCAGAAACAGCAGGAAAACAAAAACGCTCCAGCACAAGGTGACCACCGTCCAGACCACCGCAAAAACACCGTCCGCAAACCAAAGGCTGCCGATAATCCGCAGCGGCGTTGTCAGCACGGCGTACAGGCAGCCGAGACCGAGGTTGACCGCCAGCGTTTTGAAATAACGCAGGGGTGACTGAAAGAAACAAAACAAATCGGTGACGGAGCAGCTGCCCTTGGTGACGGCGTTGCCGGCAGCCCTGAGCAGGCCGTTGACAAACGGCGAGAGCGCAACCGCCAGCGCGATGACGCCAGTCATCAGCACCGCCATCCCCGCCTCCTTGCCCGGGACAACCGCGTCGGCTTCGAGGTCATAGAAGCCCAGCGGCAGCGCGATGAGGTACAATACATTTTCCAACAGAATCACGGCGGCGGCAACGGCAAGACTGCCGGCAATCAGCACAGCAAAATTGCCCTTGAGTGCTTCACGCGCCTGCTGCCGGATGATTTTTTCCTTCTTCATAGCCTTCACCTGCCCCGTTTACAGCGTAAACATTCGGTACATCGCCTCAAAGCAAATCTGCATATGCTTCAGAAAATGATCCTTGTCAACGCTTTCGTCGGCGTTGTGCATCCGGATATCGTCATCCGGAAAGTTGGGGCCAAAGGCGACGCCCTTGCCGCCCAGCTTGCGCGCGTAGGTGCCGCCGCCGGTGGTGTAGAGCCGTGCCGGCTCGCCCGTGACCGCCTCGTAGGCGCCGGAAAGCAGGCGCACCAGCTCGGAATCCTTCTCCACATAGAGCGGCTTGCCGTGATGCAGCAATTTGACCGTGAGGCCGCTTTCCTCAGCGATTTTGCGGAACTGGCGGAACACATAATCGCCGCTGATGGTGACGGGATAGCGGATATCAAAGCAGGCGCGCGCTTCATCTCCCTCGATGTGGACACAGCCGAGGTTGACGGTCAGCGCTCCCGAGACCGCGTCGCTCATTTTGAGTCCCATGGAACGGCCGTTGGTTTCGTTGTTGAGAGCGTAGTCGATAAACGACGACAGCACGCCGATTTCGTGCACATCGTAAGCGTTGGCAATCAAATCAATCAGCGCGGCGGCGGCGTTGCTGCCCTTATGCGGCTCGCAGGCATGGGCGGCGCTGCCGCGGCTGATAATCATCAGCCCGTCGATGGTATAGTTGAATTCAAACCTGCCGCCGCTGGCGTCGGCAAGCCGCATGAGGAGCTGCTCGTCATAGCCGGAGGAATCGAGCATGACATACGCGAGGTCGGGCACGGCGTTGACCGCCTTGCCGGCGTGAAACTGTGACAGCACGGTCGCCTCGTTGGTGGGGGTGCTGATTTCAACCTGCAAAATGCCCTTTTCGCCGTAGCAAACGCCGTACTCACTGTCGGGCGTAAAGGCAAGGTCGGGCAGCGGCTGACGCTCAAAATAGCCGTCCATGTCCGTCATGCCGGTTTCCTCAGCGGTGCCGAAGATGGCGCGAAGGGTGTTTTTGCCGCTGACGCCCAGCTCCTTTAAGGCGCGCAGGCAATACAGCGTCACCAGCGCGGCGCCCTTGTCGTCGGCAATGCCTCTGCCGAACAGCCTGCCGTCGCGCTCGGTGAGGGCATAGGGGCTGACGCTCCAGTTGTTGCCGGCGGGCACAACGTCAAGATGCGTGAGCACACCGCACAGCCTGCCGCCCTCGCCCAGCTCAACATGGGCGCTTTTTTCGGTGACGCGCTCGGTGCGCAGACCGAACGCCTCGGCACGACTGAGAATAAATGCCAGCGCCTTGGCGCAATCCTCATTGCGTGCGCCGTCGATGGATTCAATGGAGATGAGCGTGTTCAGATCGCGGAACAGCTCGTCGCGATAAGAAAGAATTTTTTCATACAGCATGGCGTTGTCTCCTTGTCAGTCTGAATATAGTGACCACGGAAAGATAGATAATGAACGCGGCAGCCGCGCCGATGGTCAGCAGTTGTCCGTATTTTAATCCGGGGGTTTCGTAGTGAAAAACGATATCGCAGTGATACAGCGCCGGCACACGCACGGCAGTCAGTCCGAAATCGACCTTTTCGACCTCGGTTTTCTCGCCGTTGACAGTGGCGGTAAAGCCGGTACTATAGGGTATGCTGAAAAACAAGAGCTTATCATGCGCGTCATAATTATCGTAGGTAGCGCGGAAGCCGTCGTCTGTGTAGGCAAAGCTGTCGCAGGCGTTTTTGGCAAGCTTTTCGCACGCCTCGCGGTACTGCGGCTCGCCGTAGGAGAACCTGTCCGCAGCGCTCTTGAAGAGCTTCGGCTCCTGACCGTAGAGCACGCTGTACGCTTCCTCGGTATAGCCGGTGATGTCGGCGTAGCGGCGCATCTGGTCGCGCGTCAGCACCATGGCGTACAGAAGCGCCTGCGGCTTGTTGTTTGCCTGCACGCGTTCAAACTCCTCCTCGGTGATGTAGGTGTCAAAGGTGAAGCCCATGGGAATATAGCACTCGTTTTCGTAAACATCAAAGCCATTGGTGTTTTTGAGAAGCTTCCAGCCCGGCATTTTGGGGTTGCCGTTCTCGTCGGTGAAGCACTTGTCCTTGGACGCGTCGCCGTTGTCAGCATCGTAGTCGAAATAGTACTTGGTGCTCAGCAGCGAGCGGATGCCGTACGCCTTGAAGTCAGGCCGCGAGGCGACGTCGCGCGTGATGCCGATGTTGGTGTAAAAGCGCATAATGGAGGTGGAAACCGTGCTGTGGAAGCAGTTGATGCTCGGCACCTTCCAGTACATACCGGTATTGTCCACACATTCATAAAAATCGCTGCGCACATCCTCCAAATCGTCCACCTCAACCTTGTCGCGCTGATTGACAATGTGGTCGAGAATCGTGTCGGTGGTACCGCTTCCCAGCACGCCGGTGCCGATGACAAAATAGGAGGTCAGCAGCGACACGCCGATGACGCCGACAGCGGAGGCGATGTACCATTTTTTGCGGTCGGCGCCGAATTTGCGCAGCACCAGCAAAAACGCCAGCAGGCTCAGCAGCGCGAAGGCGGCGTAAATCCAGAAGCGCAGCACATCCGCCTGCACGCCGAGCTGAAAGGTTTCGGTGTCGTCCTTCTCGATGATGTCGGGCATCAGACCGATGAGCAGCGTAAACCCGAGGGTGATGCCGGCTGACCAGCCGAAGGCGCGGTTCCAGTCGGTCTGTGTGTCCTCGGCGGCGCGGAGCGTGGCGAGGGTAAAGAGCAGCACGGGCATATAAAACCAGCGCGTGTAAAAAATCGTCATATTGCCAAGCTGAAACAGGCTGTTGAGCGCCGGCACCGCCGCGAACAGAATGAGCAGCAGCATCATTTTTTTCAGCCAGCTCTTTTGACGGAGACGGAAATAGGCGATCACGCCGGTCATGCCGAAGAACGGCAGCCAGCCGGCAACGCTTGCCCATTTACAGTTGGATTCGGGGGTGAAGGTGGGCATAGCCGGAATATCCGCCGGAAAGAAGAACGCCAGCGCCATCAGCCAGTAGCGCTGCGGCCGGTCATACACCAGCGCGTTCCAGCCCTTGGGGAAGGACTCCAGACGCGGATTGCCGAGCGCTCCTAAAACGCTGGGCAAAAGCATGAACATCGCGCCGCAGAAGCCGATGACGACCTCGAGCGCCAGGAGGAGAAACTCCTTCCAGCGGAAGCGGTAGGTCTTGGTGATGGAAAGCACCAGGAAGTACATCAGCACAAACAACGCCTGTCCGACGAAGAAGTAGTAATTGATCACGCAGGCGGCACAGACCGCGACCGCGAAGATACCGCGCCGCTTGTCAAACAGGAAGCAGTCGAGCGCGGCAAGCAGCAGCGGAAACATCATCATCGGCTCGTGAAAGTGGAAGAAAAAGACGTTGTAAAGAGAAAAGCCGGAGAAGGCGTAGAGCAGACCGCCGATGATGGCAAGCGGCTCGGTGCTGACGTGCCGCCGCAGCCAGAAAAAGGCACTGAGGGCGGCACAGGCGAATTTGAGAATGAACAGGGGACCGATGAGATACGGCACAAACTCGTTGGGGAACGGAATGGTCAGCCAGAAAAACGGACTGCCGAGCAGATAGAAGCTGTAGGACGCGACGGTGTCCGTACCGAGGTCGGTGAGGTGGTTCCAGCCGAGCTGACCGGCGCGTACCTGACCGTGAATCAGCTGATAAAAGGGAATCTCCTGCACATTGAAGTCGCCGTAATAGAAAAATATGCCGTTATGAAACGAGATAAAGGGCGCGAACAGCACCAAAGCCATCACCAGCGCGACACCAAAGGTAATCAGCGCGAAATGGCGCGTTTTGAAACGGTGAGGGGACAATCGGTTTTCCATAAAATACACTCCGAAACTTTCCTTTGACTTTTCCGAAAAATCATACTATACTAATATGTATGCGTCAGCAGAAGCTGCGGCGCATACCTTAACTGATATATTATAACACAAATAATCATAAATTGCACCTGTTTTTGAAAAAATTATTCACATCCGTCAGGGAATGGACAAGGTGTCACGACGCATCGCCCTGTTCCCCACGCTTCGGAAAAATTTGGAGGTACCTATGTCCGGCTTTTACGCCATGCTCTCACGCATGAAATACATCAACCGCTGGGGTTTGATGAACAATACACGGCTTGAAAACATCAGCGAGCACAGCGAACAGACCGCCGTGCTGGCGCACTGTCTGGTGATGATTCACAACAAGCGGTTCGGCGGCTCGCTGAGTCCCGAACGCGCCGCCCTGTTGGCGACCTTCCACGACGCGACGGAAATCATCACCGGCGATATGCCCACGCCCATCAAATACGCCAACCGCGACATCCGCGACAGCTACCGGGAAATTGAGGAAAAGGCGGCGGAAAGACTGTGCGCCATGCTGCCCGAGGATTTCCGCGCGGAATACGGCGCGATTCTGCGGCAGGACGGCGAAAATGACGAAGCGCTGCGGCCGTTTGTCAAGGCGGCGGACCGCTTTTCGGCGCTGATTAAGTGCATCGAGGAAATGCGCATGGGCAACGATGAGTTCCGCCCCGCCAAAGAAAGCATCGAGGCATCCATTCACGCCATGGCGCTGCCCGAGGCGGAGGTGTTCGCGGAAGAGTTTCTGCCGGCGTTCTCGCTGCCTCTCGATGAACTGAGTGAAAAAAATTGAGGAAAATAGGCAATAACTGCGTCAATTCATCGCCAAATTTCGTCATCTCCCGACTTTTTGTTTCTTTATAAGAATTATCTTTTCACGCCGCTATGCTATAATGGAACAGTATAAGTGTAAAATATCTATAACAGTTTTCCGATACGGAGGCGCTATATGGCAAAGCAAGACAACGTTGTTGATATCAGCTCCAATACCCAGGTGTTCAAGCTGTACAACAAAAAAGGCAGGGTGCGCCGCATCCTGTGTCTGGTATTCTCCATTCTCTTCCTTTTGGGCGGCAGCGGACTGGTGTACTACTACTCGGTTCTCAACTCCATGAACTTTGTGGATATCTCGCCCAACTCCAACACGCCGAACAAAACGCAGCAAAACGCGACCACACCGTCCATCGGCGAGCTCAACGGCAACGGCACACAGCTGACCGTCGGCGACGGACAGCTTTTGCAGGACAGCAAGGTGCTCAACGTGATGCTCTTCGGCGAGGACAACAAGGGCGAGGATGACCACGGCAGAACCGATACCATGATTCTGATGTCCATCGACAACCGCCACAAAAAGCTGAAGCTGACCTCGTTCCAGCGCGATACGCTGGTGTATATTCCCGGCTACGGCACCAACCGCATCAACGCCGCCTATACCTACGGCGGTCCGAAGCTGACAATTTCCACCATCGAAGCCAACTTCGGCATCAAGATTGACCGCTACGCGGTGGTTGACTTTGACAGCTTTATCAGCATCATCGACACCCTCGGCGGCATTGACATAGAGGTTACCGAGGACGAAATCACCTACATCAACTATCAGATGTACAAAAACGGACAGTCCGACGAATGGTCCACCATCAAGGACAAGGCGGGCATTGTCCACCTCAACGGACAGGAGGCGCTCTGGTACGCGCGTAACCGCGGTCTGACCAAGGGCGAGGACGACAACGAAATCGGTCTTGACGGCGACGACTGGATGAGAACCTCGCGTCAGCGCAAGCTGCTCGAAACCCTCTTCAACCGCTTCAAATCCGCCGACCTCGGTCAGATTATCAGCATCGTCAGTCAGGTCGGTCCGATGATTACCACCAACTTCAAAAAGGACGAAATCACCGCCCTTGTCTCCCACGCGCTCACCTACCTCAGCTATGAGGTGGCGCAGTATTACGTGCCGACAGAAGGTCTGTGGGGCTACAAGGACGACTTTATCCTCGACGGCGTCACGATTTCGGTTATTGAAATCACCGACATGGACGCGCAGCGAATCGCGCTGGCGCAGTTCATCTACGAGGATACCCTGCGCGACAGCAACGGCAACACCTTCCCCGCTCCCGTGACCAACGCTCCCACCACGCAGGCAACACAATAAAATCATCTACGCAGCGGTGCATCCGCTGCGTTTTTGTTTGGAGACGGACACGTTATACGGTTTTTCGCCGTCGAAAATTCTTTTTTGAAAAATAATTTAACAATTTTGTCATTAAGTCTTGACATTTTTGTCATAAAAAGGTATCCTATTATTAAGTGACAGTGTACCTAATAGCGTACGCTGTACATTCCGATACAAAACCGAAAGGAGAAAGATAATGAAAAGCAAAATCAAAGTATTGACAGCGGCATTAAGCGCGGCAATGCTGCTCGGCGCTGTCGGGGTGAGTGCCGGCGCGGCGGAAGTAAAGCCGTCAGACGCTGTCGCTGCTTCCGCGACAGGTGAAGCGGTATCCGCGCTCGGAACACCGCAGATTACCGAAACCGTCAACATCAACGGCGGCGTGAAAATCAGCTGGGACAAAGTGGAAGGCGCGGAAGCCTACCGTGTGTTCTATCTCGGCAAGAGCGGCTGGAGAGGCATGGGCAACACCACCTCCACCTCCTTTGTCGATGACGACGTCAACTCCGGCTCCACCTACACCTACACGGTGCGCTGCGTCAAGGAGGACGGCTCCGCGTGGATGAGCGATTACAACCACGACGGATGGAAGGCGACCTACATCGCTCCGCCCGAGCTGACCGCCGCCTACAGCGATTTCGGCGGCGTGCGCATCGACTGGAAGGCTCCCAAGGGCGCCACCAAGTTCCGCGTGTTCTACAAGGGCGCAAGCGGCTGGAGAAGTATGGCTGACGTCACCGGCACCACCTATCTGGATGAAGAGGTCACCTCCGGCAAGACCTATCTTTACACCGTCCGCGCCATCAATAACGACGGCTCCGCCTTTGTCAGCGGCTACGACGCCAACGGCATCTACGGCTCCTATGTCGCGGCGCCGACCATCGTCAAGGCGGAAAGCACCAACGACGGCATCCGCCTGGCCTGGACTCCCTCCGCAGGCGCCTACAAGTACCGCGTGTACTACAAGGGCAGAAGCGGCTGGGTACGCTTTGGCGAAACACTGGGCACCTACTACTATGACGACGACGTCAACTCCGGCTCTACCTACACCTACACCGTCCGCGCGCTCGACAAGGACGACAACTTTGTCAGCGGCTACAACGCCGAGGGCTGGAAGGGCACCTATATCGCGGCGCCGAAGATTTCGTCCTGCGTCAACACCAACGACGGCGTGCAGATTAACTGGAGCGCTGTCAGGGGTGCCGAAATGTACCGCGTGTATGTCAAGGAAGGCAACACCTGGGTGGGACTGGGCAACACCACCTCCACCTCGCTGACAGACCCCGACCTCATCTCCGGCATACGCACCTACACCGTGCGCTGCGTGGACAAAAACGGCAACTGGGTCAGTGATTACGACCACACCGGCTACACAACCACCTACGTTTCCACACCGTACATCTACCGCTACACCACCGACGCCGAAACCAACGTCACCATCTACTGGACTGACAGCGGCGCCGCGCAGTACCGCGTATTCTACTATTCCGGCGGCACATGGGTTGGTCTGGGCAACACCAGCAACACCAGCTTCAAGATTAAGCAGAATCCTGTCGCGACCACCTACACCGTCCGCTGCCTGAACGCCAACGGCAGCTTCATCAGCGGCTACGATCCCGTCGGCGTTATCGTCAGACGTGAATCCTACGCCAAGGACGTTGACACCACCATCCCCGAAATCATCAACTACAAGATTAACGAGGATCACAAGATTTCTCTTTCGTGGGATCCCGTGCCGCGCGTCGCGCTGTACTATGTCTACCTTGAGACCGCTGACGGCGGTCTGAAGAAGGTCGGCGAAACCGAGGAACGCACCTGCACCATCAACAAGTCCGCACTCGGCACCAATCTTGCCGGCAAGACCTTCATTTTCCGCATCAGAGGTCTGGACAAGAACGGCAAAATTATCACCGACTACAACCCCACCGGCTATTACGTCACCTATCCCGACGCGCTGGATATCACCGGTCAGTTTGCCACCTCCGCGAAGGACGCTGTCACCCTTTCGTGGAAGGCGCTTCCCGCCGCTGAAACCTACAAGATTTACGTCTATCATGAGGGCAGCGACGAGGCTTCCGTCATCGAGACCTCCAGAACCACCTACAAGGTTCGCCTGGAGTACCCCGACGACTACTACGCCTTTGAGGTGCAGGCTTACGACAAGGACGACAACATCGTCGCCATCCCCGGCAAAATGTTCGAGGTCAATCCTTAAATGATAAAAAATCCGCCTGTGCATATCGCACAGGCGGATTTTTTATGACTTCCTTTGACAATAATCACAATTTTTCAAAATAAGGTTGACAGCTTTTGCGGAATATGCTACTATTTACATAGCAATAAACGGTATCAATATTTTCTAAGGAGGCTGAAACATGGGCAAATTTGTTTACAAGGAAACCGCCAACGGCGGCTTTAAGTTCGACCTGAAGGCAGGCAACGGTGAGGTTATCCTCTCTTCACAGATTTATAAATCCGAGAAATCCTGTCTCGCCGGTATTGAGAGCGTCAGAAACAATGCCGCGTCGGAGGTTGAGGATCAGACCGTTGAGGGCTTCGAGGTGAAAAAGCACCCGAAGTACGAGATGTACACCGACAAGCGCGGTGAGGTGCGTTTCCGCCTGAAAGCGAAGAACGGCGAAATCATCGCGACCTCGGAGGGCTACAAGCGCAAGGCAAGCGCGCTGAACGGTATCGACAGCATCAAGCGCAACGCGCCGGACGCGCCCGTCGCCAAGGCGGAAGCGTAACACTGTCAAATCAAAAAGGGTCGAGGGGACGGTCCTGACGGACGGTCCCCTCTCTGTTTTTTCCTATCTTTTCATATGTTTACTTCCGCTTTTCATGAAGCCGTAGGCGACCGCCAGACAAGCGGAAAGCAAAACAGGCTGCAAAATATTTTTCACGAATTCGAAGGTAAAGGGCGTATGCGTGATGAAGCACTTGTCAAAAAGGACGTAGAGATTGAAAACCACAATGGACGCCGCGATAAAACCGGCGACCTTGAGCGTCTTTGCCAACATACATACACCTTCCTTCTTAACGCTTCCATCATACTCCCTAAATGTGACAGAAATATGACAAAATCAAGAAAAAGGTTTGAATTTTGTCATATTTAGTATTTTTTGTAACGCTCACCCACCAGCGGTAGTGTCCGCAACCGAAACAGATAGGCACACTTCGCAACCTCACGCTGTCATCCCGACTCACGTGGATGAGGTGTTGTCCAAATCTCTGATTTGGGTAACAGCACCCATGCCTGTAGGGTTTGGT
>JAFUUV010000252.1 GCA_017471345.1 Ruminococcus sp. | reverse complement strand
GACTTTCTACTTTTTAATAGCGCCGTAGGCGCGTCAAGATTGTATAAGACGGCAATTGCGCTTTTGCGCAATTGGAAAACGCGCCAAGCGTTTTCTCTCTGATAGAAAGTTGTCTACTTTCTATCAGAGAATAGTATTAATCATCATTTTTGAGGGAAAGGACAGCTCCTTTCCCTCTTTTTTCTGCTCAATTGTGCCTTTATAAATCATAAATATTATCCTCGCCCTCGGCATAGCGGCGGACGGTGTCGGTAAACAGTGACGCGACGGGGTTGGCAATATCCTTTGCCCACGCCATCACATAGGCGACGGAGGTGTCGGCGTCCTCAACGGAAAAATAGGCGGTCTGTGAGGAGGAGGCAAATTCGGTCAGCGATTTCGGCAGGACAGTCATACCCATGCCGGCGGACACCGCCATATACAGCGACGCTAAATCGTCGTAGGAGCTGTCAACTCGCGGCGAAATGTGAAAGGTACGCAGCAAATCCATCACCTCCATGAACAAAATCGGCGCGGAGGCTTCCGAAAGCAGCACCAGCCGTTCGCCGGCTATCTGTGAAAAGCTGAGCGTTTTGCCCTTGAAGCGGTTGCGCTTCGGCGCGACAATCACTAACGGCTCGCGGTGGGTTATCATCGTTTCAATGCCGGAGCTTTCCGGCACCATGTCGCGCGGCATGAAGCAAAAATCATATTCGCCGCCGGTGATTGCCTGCGAACGGTCGGAGGCGTCAAGACGGCGCAGCTCGATGCGGATGCCGGGATAGCGCTTACCGAAATCCGCAAGACACTGCGAGGGAAAGCGCAGAGAGGTGACGTCGCAGGCAACGGTGATTTTGCCCTTGCCGCCGTCATGCAGCTCCTCAATGACATTGCGCGCCTTGCTGAAGGTGGAGACCATTTCGATGGCGTAAGGCAAGAGCGTTTTGCCCTCGTTGGTGATAAACACCTCACGGCGCGTGCGTGTAAACAGCTGCACGCCAAGCTCCTTTTCCAAGTCGCCGATATAGCGGCTGACGGTGGATTGCGATACGTAATTGCGACGCGCCGCCTCGGAAAAATTGAGCGTCTGCGCGACGGAAATGAAATAGACAAGCTGGTTGATATCCATGATATTCTCCCGAAAAGCAGTTATGCTGATTCTGCATAACTTTATTCAAAAATCTAAAAAACTGCATTATCGCGACGGTTGTACATTTGAAAAATCTTTGGTATAATTTAACTATAGCATAACCATATGCAAAATGTAAATAGCTATTTTTCGAATTGTAAGGAGTTATGAAGAGATATGAAAAGAATTGTCATCACAGGCATGGGCGCTGTTACACCGGTCGGTATCGGCGTCGACGAATACTGGAAAAACATCACCGCGGGTAAGTCGGGCATTGACACCATCAAGACCTTTGACCCCTCGGAGTTAGCGGTACAAATCGCCGGAGAAGTGAAGAATTTTAATCCCTCCGATTACCTTGCGAAGGATTTGATCCGCAAGACCGACCCCTTTATGCAGTACGCCTATATTGCCGCTGAGGAAGCGCTGAAGCAGAGCGGTCTGGAAATTGAGCCGGAGAGAACCGGCATTATTATGGGCACCGCCATGAGCGGCGTGGCCACCACCGCCTTTACGCAGGACGCGCTGTCCGGCGCCTCGCACAAAAAGGTGGGACCGCGCTTTATCCCCAAAATTCTCGGCAACATCGCCGCGGCAAACATCGCCATTGACTACAATATTCAGGGACCGAGCTTCACCGTCAGCACCGCCTGTTCCTCCGGCGGCGACGCGATTAACACTGCCTGTATGTGTATGCAGGCAGGCAAGGCGGATGTGATGCTCGCTGTCGGCGCCGAGAGCGTGCTGTGTCCGCTGGTCATCTACTCGCTGGCGAACGCCAAGGCGCTTTCGCGCAGGAATGACGAGCCGCAGACCGCGAGCCGTCCGTTTGACGTCACCCGCGACGGCTTTGTCATCGGCGAAGGCGGCGGCGCGCTGGTGCTCGAAACCGAGGAGCACGCGCTGGCACGCGGCGCGAAAATTTACGGCGAGGTGATGGGCTGCGGCAACACCTGTGACGCGCATCACGTCACCGCGCCACATCCCGAGGGCAGAGGCGCGATTGCCTGCATGAAGCAGGCGTTGGCGGACGCCGGACTGCGGCCTGCCGATATCGGCTATGTCAACGCGCACGGCACCGCGACCAACAAAGGCGACTCGGTGGAAACCGAGTCTATCAAGCACGTGTTCGGCGACGCCCTCCCCTATGTCAGCTCGACCAAGGGCGCGACCGGTCACATGATGGGTGCCGGCGGCATCACCGAAACCATCACCTGCGTCAAGGCGATTGAAACCGGCGTGATTCCGCCGACAATCAATCTGCACGAGGTGGATCCCGAGTGTGCCGGCATTGACTTTGTCGCCAACACCGCCAAAGAGGCGAAAATTCGCTACGCCATGTCCAACGCCTTCGGCTTTGGCGGACAAAACTCCAGCATCATCGTCGGTAAATACGAATCATAAACACAACACGGAGGTATTTATGGGTTATACATACGACATCACCATGTTTCAGGAAACCTTTGAAAGCGAATTTACCTGGCTGAACGGATTTTTGCGCAATGTGCGCCGCTTTGGCTACCGCACTGCCATGATAGATCCTCTCAGCAGGCAGGAGTGGAGCTATGAACAGCTGAATCAGGAAGCAAACCGTCTGGCGCAGGCGATGAAGCGCGACGGTGTGCAAAAAAGCGACGTGGCGTTTGTGCAGCTCTACAATTCGCCGGAGTTTCTCTTTGCGTATATCGCCACGCAAAAGCTCGGCGCCATCTTCAATCCTGCCAACTTCAACTTTTCTCCCGGCGAAACCGCCGAGATTATCAATCACAACAAACCGAAGGTATATATTTACGACGCGGAAATCGCCGCCACTGCCGTCAAGGCGCTGCAGCTGAGCAAGCATCAGCCGGAGGTGGTGATTGCCGTCAATCATACCGTCAAAGAATTTGCGGCGCCCGAAGGCCATGTGCTCTACACCGACTATGTGAAGAACGCGGACGACAGTAATCCCGCGATTGACTTTGCTCCGCATATTTACGACGAAATTGTGCGTCTGCAAACCTCCGGCACGACCGGTACTCCCAAGGGCGTGCCGCTGAATAACATCAACGAGGTGCTCTCGGCGCACGACGTCATCATGCACTTCCCGATTAACCCCACCGATATCACAATGAACATGACGCCGTGGTTCCATCGCGGCGGTCTGCACTCGGGCGGTCCTACCCCGACGCTCTATGCCGGCGCGGCGCTGGTGGTCATGCGCACCTTTAACCCCAAGATGACGCTGCGTTATATCGAAAATTATAAAATCACCTTTATCACCGGCGTTCCGTCAGTTCTGACGCTGCTGGCAACCCGACAGGAGAAGCATCCCAAGGATATTTCCTCGCTCAAGGGAATTGTCACCATGGGCAGTCCGCTCGAAAAGGAAGCGTGCATCCGCTTCCAGAAGGTGCTCTCCCCGAATCTTTTCAACGGCTACGGCACCACCGAAACCTTCTGGAACACGTTTCTGCGCCCGTTTGACCTGCCTGAAATGTCCGGAACCGCCGGACGCGCCTGCACCGACGACGATGTGCGCATTGTCAGGGTATATGACGACCGCAAGGCGGAGCCGGATGAAACCGTCGCCACCGACAACACCGAGGAAGGCGAGGTCATCATCAAATGTCCGGCAAAAACCACCTATTGCTATGTCGGCAACGAACAGGCGACCAAAGAGAAATTCTATAAGGGCTGGCTGTACACCGGCGATATCGGTACATGGGACGAAAAACAGTTTATTACCATCGCGGGCAGAAAGGACGATATGATTATCTCCAAGGGCGAGAACATTTATCCTGCCCGTATCGAGGAGGTCATCAATCTGCATCCGAAGGTCAGCGAATGTATTGTCACCGGCGTTCCCGACAGCACACGCGGCGAGTGTCTGGCGGCATATGTCATCAAGGCGGACGACAGCCTGACCGTAGCGGAGCTGCTGAATTACTGTTCGCAGTCGCCGAACCTATCCAAATATCAGGTGCCGCGTTATTACCGCTTTGTCACCGAGCTGCCGCACACGGCGACCGGTAAAAAGCAGCATTTCGTTATCAAAAAACAAGCGCGCGAGGATCTGAAAAACGGTCTTTTGCTGAGAAAGTAGGCGACTATGGTATACCGTTACCGCCGAAGGGCGAACTACTACGAAACCGATATGATGGGGATTGTCCATCATTCCAACTATATCCGTTTTTTTGAGGAAGCGCGGATTGCCTTTATGCGTCATCTCGGCTGTGATGTGATGCAGATGGAGCGCGAGGGCATTATCATCCCCAATGTGGACGCTTACGCGCGCTATTATGTGCCGGTTCGCTTCGACGAGGAAGTGGATGTGGAAGTCTGTCTCAGACAATTCACCGGCGCGAGGATGGAATTTGCTTACCGCATCATCAACGCAGAAGGAGCGCTTGCCGCCGAAGGGCATACCACGCACTGCTTTGTGCGCAGCAACTTCAAGCCCATTTCTCTGCGGCGCACGTATCCGGAATACTGCCGCCGGCTGAGCGAGGCGCTGTGTTCCTGAACCAACCAAGGAGTTTTGAAATGGAAAAAATCTATGAGGAGGATTTCGACAAGCTTGTACTGCAAGCGGAGCATCCGGTCGTGATTGACTTTTATGCCGACTGGTGCGGTCCGTGTCAGGCGCTTGCCCCTGTCCTCGAGGAATTGGAGCGCGAAAACGACGATTTCGCCTTTTATCGCGTGAATGTGGAGGAATGTCACGAGTTGGCGGTCAAATACAAAGTGTTTACCCTGCCAACCGTGGTATTCTTCAGAAACGGCAGAGCGGTGGCGCAGTCCATCGGGCTGAAGCCTCCGGACGAGCTGCAAAAAATCCTGAACGGCATTTAGTGCAAATAAACAGAGACCGGATGTAACGTCCGGTCTCTTTCTGTTTTAGGAAGCTTCGTGCTTGGTGACAAAGTAGTGGATGATATCCTGTCGGGTGACAATGCCGATAAAGGTGCCGCGGTCGTCCGTTACCGGAACGAAGTTCTGGCTTTGGGCACGGTCCAGAAGCTCCTCCATCGTCACGTCGATACGCACCGCCGGATTGAACTCCGGACGAAGAATATCGCGGATATGCTGTTTTTCCTTGGTGCGGATGGAATTATCGCGCTGGTCAAGGATATAATAAAGAAAATCGCCCTCGCTGACGGTGCCGACATAGCGCCCGTCCTCGGAAATCACCGGAATCGCGGTGTAGCCGTGGACACGCATTTTTTCGACGCCCTGTCGCAGCGTATTGCTGTCGTAAATATACTTCACCGTTTCCTTGGGCTTCAAAAGCATTAAAACATTCATGGTTACCTCTTTTTGAAAAATTGCGTATACAGATACAAATCGCCAATCAGGTAGACAACGCCGGCGGTCAGCAGCAGGGTTTTGACCTGCAAAATGCCGCTGAGCATCACCGCGACGGCGGCGGTCAGCGTGATGCCGAGCGCCACGCCCTTGCTGCCGGTTTTGAAAAAGACCAGCCACAGGACAACGTAAACCAAAAGCAGTCCTGCGGTTGACAGAAGCCAGAACCGCTCCATCAGCGCCTTCGGCTCGGGAAAGCCGCGCTCCAGCACGCCGATATTGATTGCCATCAGAAACGCGCTGAAAAACCTGCCGGTACGCGCGATATAGACCATGGCGCGGTTGGAATAGTCCGCTGTACTGACTGTATGCGTCCGCGCGTAGACAATATGCGGCGCCACCAAGACCGCCGCGAACAGCAGTCCCCAGAGATTGACAACGTCAAAAAAACGCACAGTGCTCACCTACCCTTATTGACTGCTTTTATTGTAGCATACCGCAAAAAATAATACAAGCGATTCCGCAAAGTCCGCCGTTTTTTTCAAAAAGTGTTACAAAATTGTTGTTGCATTTTCTCAACAAAAATTGTAATATTATTAGTATACATATCATGAGGAGTCGATACCTTTGGCTGATGTCCCCAAGCAAAAGAGAAAATTTAAGATCAGCGGTACCTTGATTTTCAATTTGATTGTCGCCGTGATTTCCGTTTGGCTTGTCATCAATTTCATCGTCACTGAGGACGGACTGATTGATTTGCTCAAACGTCCCGATAACTTCAAGTGGGGATGGGTTATTGCCGGTCTGC
Organism: Ruminococcus sp.; assembly: GCA_017471345.1. GTDB lineage: Bacteria > Bacillota > Clostridia > Oscillospirales > Acutalibacteraceae > Ruminococcoides. The sequence continues at coordinate 5,486 of JAFUUV010000252.1, read as the reverse complement.
TCGTGTTTGACATGAACATGATTATCGACAGCTTTGTCACGTTGATTTACCTGCGCGCGGAGTATCCGCAGTTCCGTTTTATCGACGCCCTCAAAACCGCCTTTGTCGGTGTGTTCTTCGGCGCGGTAACCCCGTCGAATACCGGCGGACAACCGATGCAGCTGTATTTTTTATCGCAAAAAAATATACGCATCGGCTACGGCTCGGCGTGTCTGACACAAAAATTTATCGTCTATCAGCTGGTGACGACGGCGTTCAGTGTGTTCGCGGTCATTATCCGGTTCAACTTCTTTCAAAGCGCTTTCACCAACTTCTGGTCGTCGGCGTTTATTGTCATCGGCTTTGTGGTACAGTTAGCGGTCACGGCAATGTTTTTGATTGTCTGCTTCGCCGAGGGCGTCACCAAAAAACTGATTCGCCTGATTTACAGGATTTTCAAGGCAATTCCGCTGATTAAAAATCCGATGAAAAAAATCCGCACCGTATCGCGCGAATTCAAAATGTTCCACACCTCCAACCGGATGCTGATGCGCAACAAAAAACGTCTGGCGCTGATTTTTCTGCTGGTGCTGCTGCAGATTCTTTGTATTATGTCGGTACCGTACTTTCTCTATGTCGCCTTTGATATGCCGGCACTCGCGGCTGCCAACGGCTTGCGTCCCGGCAACTTCTTTGACTTTTTGTGTATTCAGAGCTTTGTGCTCTTTACCTCCAATTTAGTGCCGCTGCCGGGCGCTTCCGGCGGCGCGGAGCTGGCGTTCTCTATGTACTTCAGCGCTTACTTTGTCATTGGCGGCGTCAGCAAAATCAAACCCGCCATTCTGCTGTGGCGTTTTATTACCTACTACGGCGCCATGCTGCTGACGGCTCCGTTCTCCTACTACACCAAGGGAAAAAAGAAAACAGCGGAAATCAACCAGAACATCAAACAGGATATTGCCGCCGAAGCGGACGCGGCACATACAGGTAGCGACGATGTATAACATTTTTGACTATTTGCGCTGGCGCGGCGACCTGTCCTTTTCGGTTGTCGGACTCAGCGACGCAGACGCGGTGATTCTCTCGCGGCTGTCCTATCTGCCGTTTGACGGCATCCTCTCACCGGATTTTGATACTCCTCTCACGGTCAGTCAGGCGGCTGACCGTATCTTTTCAGGAGAGACGCCTGTGTTTCTCTGGAACGGCGACGAAAAGCTGCTGCGCGAGTTGGCGGCGTGTGAGCGTTACCGTCATCTGCCGCTGTACGGCTATGTCAACGAGGTGGACGACGCGCGTCAGATGCAATTCTCGGCAATGATTATTGACCTGGGCAGCGCGTGGTTTGTGTCCTACCGCGGAACAGACAACACACTTGTCGGCTGGCAGGAAGATTTCAATATGTTCTTTACCTTTCCTGTTGCCTCGCAGTTGGAAGCCAAGCGGTATTTTGACGCCGCTGCGGAGCATTTCGACGGCAGCTTCTACCTCGGCGGCCACTCCAAGGGCGGTAATTTAGCGGTCTATGTTTCGGCGTTTGCCGACGAGGAGATACAGGAACGCATTCTCGGTATCTACAGCTTAGACGGTCCCGGATTTGAGCTGGAGCACATGAAGGACAGCGGCTTTGAGCGGATTATTGATAGAATACATACCTACGTGCCGCAGTCGTCCATCTTTGGAATGCTTTTTGAGCACGAGGAAAACTACTCCATTATCCGCAGCAATCAAAAGGGCTTTTTGCAGCACGACATCTACTCGTGGGAAATCAACCGCGACAGCTTCGTGCCGCTCGAGCGAAAAACCGGTACCAGCGCGTTTTTTGACCATACGCTCACGCAGTTTGTCGCGCAGATGAGCGTGGAGGAACGGCGGAATTTTACCGAGGCGGTCTTTAACATCATCAACAGCACAGAGGAAAACACCTTTGACGATATGGCGGAAAAAATCGTCAAGGATATCGCCATCATGCTGAAATCCTTCACAAGACTGGACACGGTCACGCGTTCGATGGTAATTGCCAGGCTACTGCGCTTCATTAAAACAGCAGGCACCAACTTTAATGACATCAATCCGCTGACTAAGGAAAACCGCGAAATCCGCCGCGAGCAGAAGCCGCGCAAATACAAACGCAAACGCAAAAAAACGCAGGGCTGACGCCCTGCGTTATCTTTTTAAAGATTGACCGTCAGCTCCACCGGACAATGGTCGGAGCCAAAGATTTCGGTATGAATTTTCGCGCTGTCGAGCTTGTCATTGAGGCTTTGTGAGGTGATGAAATAGTCGATACGCCAGCCGGCGTTCTTTTCTCTCGCTTTGAAGCGGTATGACCACCACGAATAAATGCCCTCGGCGTCGGGATAAAAATAGCGGAAGGTATCGGTGAAACCGCTGTCAAGCAGCGCGGTCATTTTGCCGCGTTCCTCGTCGGTAAAGCCGGCGTTTTTGCGGTTGGTCTTGGGATTTTTGAGGTCAATTTCGCGGTGCGCGACATTGAGATCGCCGCAGAGGATAACGGGCTTCTCTGTTTCAAGCTGCTTGAGATAGGCAAGAAAATCATCCTCCCAGCTCATGCGATAATCCAAACGGCGCAGCTCGTTCTGAGAATTGGGCGTGTAGCAGGTGACCATGTAGAAATCCGCGAATTCGGCGGTAATAACTCTGCCCTCGTGGTCGTGCTGCTCAATGCCGATGCCGTAGCGTACAGAAAGCGGCTCTTCCTTGCAAAACATCGCCGTGCCGGAATAGCCCTTCTTTTCGGCGTAGTTCCAGTAGCAGTGATAGCCCTTCGGCGCAAAGTCAATCTGTCCTGCCTGCAGCTTGGTTTCCTGCAAGCAGAAAACATCCGCGTCAATCTCGCTGAAAAAATCCGCGAAGCCCTTGCTCATGCAAGCGCGCAGTCCGTTGACATTCCATGAAATCAGTTTTTTCATACGTTCTCCCCCTTTGCATAGATTATACCGCAAAACCGCATTTTCCGCAACCCCCGCGAATAGATTTTACAGAGGTGGTTATATGTTTGATTTGATTGCAATGCTCGGACAATATGTCTGTTTTTTTATTCTGCACGTCTGCGGCGGCGGTTCTTTTCCGAAGCCGCTGAGCGAAAAACAGGAGCGCGAATACCTTCGGCGTGTGCAGGAGGGAGATCTGGAGGCACGCAACAAGTTAGTGGAGCACAATTTGCGCTTGGTGGCGCATATCATCAAAAAATATTACGGCGTCCAGAGCGAGCAGGACGATTTGGTTTCCATCGGCACCATCGGGCTGATTAAGGCAATCAATACCTTTAAGCCTGACAAGAACATCCGTCCCAGCTCCTACGCGAGCCGCTGCATTGAAAATGAGATACTGATGCACTTCCGCAGCGTCCGCAAAACCGCGCAGGATGTGTCGCTCAACGAAACCATCGACACCGATAAGGACGGCAATCCGCTGACGCTGATGGACATTATGGCGGTGGATGACGACATCCTCGACACGCTGGACACCAAGCTGAACACGCGCAAATTAGGGCAATACATCCGCGAGGAGCTGACCGAACGCGAACAGCATGTCATTGTGATGCGGTACGGGCTGAACGGCAAAAAACCGATGACGCAAAAGGAAGCGGCGTCTCTGCTCGGCATCTCGCGCTCCTATGTCAGCCGCATTGAGACCAAGGCGCTGAAAAAGCTGAAAAAGCGGTATGACAGCTGCTCGAATTTGCGATAAAAAAGACCTGCTCACAGGCAAGTCTTGATATCGTCAGATACAATTTTTAGTTCTTCAAAAGAATATAAGCAATTTAACGCCGTCAGCATGGCGTTGGCGGACAGATAGGTCGGCATTCCCAACCTTTGCAGTAACACCTGCCGCAGTCTGGCGGCATTTTCGGTTCCGGTCAGACCGAGGCCATACAAATCCGCCTTGGTCATTTCACGACGCGCGCTTGGTTTCTCGCCGAGGATAGTAGCGCCGCTGCGGCGAATGGCGCTGAGAATCACTTCATCGGTGACGCCCTCGACGCCGAGCAAGCCCTCCTTGCCGGCACGCGCCTTGCGCTTTTCCTTGCCCTTGAGCTGCGGAATGTAGCAGTGCTTCACCTGCTCCGGCGGAATCGCGCCCTTCAGAAAATTACGGATTACCAAGCCGGCGCCGTCGCTGTCGGTAAAAATCAGAATACCGCGCACCGCGGCAATTTGCCGAATTAAGTGCTGCTTTTCTTTATCGTTGAACACACGGAAGCCGTTGGTTTCGATAATCGGCGCGTCAATAATGCCGCTCAGCTTGATTTTGTCGTAGCGACCTTCCACAATGACCGCTTCACGCAGCGCAATCATCTTCTGCCCTCCTGTGCCGTCAGCAACAGCTGCGCAATCAGCTGTTCAAGATACAGACGGCTGTTGACGCGGACAGACTTGAATTTCAAATCCGCCTCCATCAGCAAATCCATGCTTTTGCGCAGCGCTTCGGTGCTGACACGCGCGGTGGAGTTCTTGACACGTTTGAGCAAGAAAGTGCGCTTGCCGTACCCAAAATCGGCGGCAACCTCCTCGGGCATCACGCCGCATTCGGACGCGACACGGATTCTGTACGCGTCGATATAGGCGGAAGAAAGGGTGTAAAGCATCATCACCGGCTCCTCCTTCTGATAAAACAGGAGGTCAAGAACACGAAACGCCTTGTCGCCGTTGCCGGCAAGCACCGCGTCGGACAAGTCAAAAATGCGGCTTTCCAGATTGACGGTGGCTAACTTTTCAATATCGGACAGGGTGACCTCCTCACCGGAAGCATAGGCACAGATTTTATCGACCTCGTTTTTCAGGCGCGTCAGGTCGTCACCGCAGCGCGTCACCAACTGATTGGCGGCGGCACGGGAAATCAGCTTGCCGTTTTCATTCGCCCATTTGGCGATAAACTTTTCAATTGTCATCGCCTTGGGCTTGGGGAATTCACACGCGGCGCCGTGTTTGGAGACGGTCTTGACCAGCTTGTCGAGCGTCTTTTCCTTCGGCATATGAGAAGGCAGAGAAATGACGAGCACCGTGCCCTCACCGACAGCCTTGAGAATGTCAAAAAACGTATCCTGCTCGCTTTTGCTCATCATATCAAGAAACACATCGCTGACCAACACCACGTTATACTCGCTCATAAACGGCATGACCTGCGTGGCAGCCGCTAACTCGGGCAGGCGAATCTCACCGGAAAAACGATGAAAATTAAAATCCGACGGCTGTTCGCCTGCGACGGCGTTCAGCAGCTTATCCGTATAGTTGCGGACATACATCTGCTCGGTGCCGTAAATCAGATAAACCGGCGCGAAGGTGCGCGACTTGATTTGTTTTTTCAGTTCTGCTTCATTAATCATCGGCATAGGCTGTCTCCTGTAATCGAGTAGGAGGGGGATTTGAAAAAAAAATCCCCCGACCTCTCACAACACCGTGCGTACGGTTCCGTACACGGCGTTTCCTTAGTTTTCACATACTTGCAGATAATAGCCGGTCAAGGATATATATCCGAGATTGGCT
>JAFUUV010000251.1 GCA_017471345.1 Ruminococcus sp. | reverse complement strand
GGCAATGACAGCGCAAACGCCTACCAAACAAATCGAAATCAGCAGATGGAACGGCTTCCAACCAAACGAATCCGTCAATACAAGGCCTACAATATCAACCACAAGATTGATAGCCGCTAAAGGCAAGCCGATACGGGTGATCAAGTTGAGTATCTCGTTTTCCTTTTCCTCAGCGTATTCGGTGGTGTAGTCGTATATACCGTTAACTTTATGGCTCAGGTTCTTTAACAAATCTGTGATATACATTTCATTTCTCATCATATCAAATTCGTCGATCCCCTGCTCCTGAACGGTAAACTGAGTAAGAAAAATATTATTCTGCGCGTAAACATAATCACGCTTCAGTTTCTTTATGCGGTCATTGAGCTCTTTTTCTTTATCATTGGTTTTTTCTCCGTCAAAATATTCGGAAGAAATATACGCACATTCCTTTGACAGCTTCATCAGCGTCGCTCTTTGAAGCAACACCCCTGCCGCCATTGTAACATACTGTGTTAAAAACGGGTTGATAACGCTTGCAATCAAGCCTTCCTACTCCCCTGTTACGCGTACAAGTGAATGGTGAGTGATAACGTCGATCGTTCCCCAATCGCGCCACCTGCTGTAAACGCAGCGTTTTAGCAGCTCTTGGCGCATCTCCGGAGACTGGCAGGATGAATCATCGGCGTCAATATAGGCAAATGAGTATATCTTATTGGCAAGCTCCCTGTCGGAATATATATCCTTCCCGACGATCGGAATAGGCTCGCCTTCCTTTTTCTGTACCGATTTTATTTCATTACTGAATTTTTCATCGCGCACAAGACAGCACACAAACATTCTGTCGTCAATCACCGGACTGATCTTGGTTGTGTCTTTGATATCCGGCAGCAGTTCACGAATCAAATCCATGATCGGCGGGATGATATCGGTATTTTGCGAAGAACTGTTGTTTTTCGCAAAATTCTCTATTGATCGTTCTCCAAAGCAGGGCATCTTTACCTCTTTGCCGAGAATCGTAATTGAATCTGCCACAAGCGGATGTATTACATCGCTGTCTACGATAAACGGCATATTGATCCGTCTTCCGTATTCGTTGATCCGCTTGACAGAGTCTATATCACTATGATCCTCACCATAGTTTTCCAACTCAAATTGCATGATGGCTATATTGTTGTCAAAAACAGTCACGCGGATGTTATCGATCTTAAGCCTGTAAACATTTTTTACCCGGATTTTTTTTCGGTTTTGTTTCCTTTATCGTCTTTTTCATCCTCTTCGATCGTTTTTTTGATAATATATTCGCGGTCGCGATCACCGGGAATATCGTAGCGCAGGCGCTTGATCCTATTTTCGTTGAACATCAGATTTCGCGCTTCGGGGGTGAAATACTGATACATTTGATAATTCAAACGCAACTCTTCGTCTGTTCCCTTGCGCAAAGAATCGTCGACCCATCTGCCGTGTTTCCCCTCCTTATAGGAAAAACCACAATCAAAGTTAAATGCCAAAAGAAACGTATGGTAGCTGTAAGGAAGTGAAGAAGACTCTTGAGGTGTGTTCTCCATAATATTAAACTCCTTATTTCAGCAGGCTTTGAAGCTTTCTTTGAAAATCAGATAAATTATCATCTTGGAACTGCGGCTTATTCTGCTGTTTTTTCTTGCCGCCTTTATTGCCTTTTGCAGCTTTGGGGCGCGAAACAACAACTTTTTCAAACACGCCGTAGCCTACGTTTGTTTTTGCTCCCGCGCCGAAAAGAAGAAGAAGCTCTTGGAACAACCACTTAATTTTTCCGGCGGTAAATTTGATGCCGTCTATTTCTTTATCGCTGATCTTAAAACGAAACTCAAACTGCACATCCGGCAGCACCTTGATGATATAGACCGGCGTGGGATTTTTTGTAGGTGATTCGTGAGGGGTGATATAGTCAAAGTCAATCAGCTTGCCCTCACCATTGCCGCTGCAAACCACCGCGTCAAAGAAGATGTCGCTGTTGTCAAAGATGGATTCTTCCAGTTTATTAACAACATCTTCATTAATATCTGCATAGCCGTTTTTGTTGAGTATCTCTATGACCGCTTCGGTATGGTTCTTGAAGTGGCTTCTTAAAACGCCCTTGACCGAGCTGCCCGGGATATAGGGCTGTCCAGTAACATAATCGAAAGAAAAGCCCATGTTTACATCATCATCGCTGCCTCCGAGCTTACCTGCGCCATGAGGCAGACCCGTTCCGATCAGAAGTCCCGGGTACAAAACCTTTAAAACAAAGAATTGACAGTTTTCAACCGGAGGCTTGAGCTTCTTGTCAAAACGAGCATTGATCAATTCATTGTTTTTTTCGCTTACATCGCTTGCAAAATCCTCCGTACCCAGCTTTTCGTAGTATTCCTTGTAAAACAACAGGTTCAGATTTCTCATATTCACGCCTCCCCTTCCGTGCCGGCGGCATTATTTTTTTTAGCTATCTCAAAATAATTAAGCGAAAGCTTGAGCGCGATCGACGCGTTGATAAAATCTTCCTTTGTCTTTCTATTATTATTATCGCAAATGTATTTAAAGACTTCTTCGGAGCTTATATCTTCGCCATTGATGATTTTATACATAGCACGGATCAACAGATTGCGTTCTACATTTGATTCGCCTTTATTCGCCATAAACGCTGCCGCCGATTTCAAACTTCCCAAAATGACAGCCGCTCCGAAAGAGGAAATATAACCTCTGAACTTGTTGTCGACTTCGCCGTTTTTGGCAATACCGTATTCCTCAACAGCTTTTTTTGCAGAAGGTATCCACTCATTGACTTGTTTTTTGTTCATGGATGCTCCTCCTCAGTTCAGCTTTTCAAACTCGGTAATGCCGCATCCGATAGACGCGTGACCGCCGATCTGGATATAATCTTCATTGTCAAGTTTAAGCAGCATCTCGTCATCGGGGGGTATGATCACGGTGTAGAATATGCTGTCGTGCGGAACGACCTCCTCGTACCAAAGGTTGACGCTAATGCCGTTGTCAAGCTTGTTTCTCGCGACAACAGGCAGATCATAATCGTTAAAATCCTTTACAACGGCGTAATTATCGGCGTATTCTTCACCGAATAATTTTGATATTTTGCTCAATAATGCTTTGGCATTTTCGTTGAGCGTTCCTGTATTTTCTGCTTCGATTTTCATTCCTTTTTTGCAGCCGAGAAAACTACAGTCGCTGAAATCAACACTTAAAAAATTTGTGCCGAATTCCGTTATGCCAAAACCATTCATAAAGCGGATAAAGTCATTTACGGATTTTTCGGACACGACCATAACGGAACCCGCTTGTCCGCTTGTGCGCATAGGCCTTGCAAGCAGACGCGCGTCAAGAAATTTATAAGAGCCTGCCTTGATTATGACCTCACCGGGTTCCTGACCGAAAACATCCCTAATGTCATCGTTGTCCATTTTACCGGAAAAGTGCTCTCTAAGCGCTCCCTTTAAACCCGAAGCGTGGATGACCGGATATCCCGTTACCGGGTCGCGCTCTACCTCGTTGTCTATGATATTGTAATTCAAATCTCCCGAACCAACGTGAAGGTTAGTCAGACATTTGATTTTATATGCGAAAATTCCCATTACTCTTCCTCCCTTGATACGATACAGTTAAAGCCCGCGATTTGACAATTTGGTTTTTGCGTCAAGGCGTCAAACTTTTCTTTATCCGAAATTATAAAAACGCTTCCCGCTTTGATCAGCTTATACAAAACGGGATCCTTGGTGATCCTTCCGTCAGGATTTGTGATGTACGCGCGGTAATCGCGAGTTTCAACAACGGCAAATTCGCAGCGCTCCAAAACATCCGAATCGGCAAAAACATCACTGAGGCAATAGTGTATATCCGCGGGCAGGAGTTTTTTGACCTCTGATTCGAGATTGTTCTCTTGCTCCTCAAACGATACGCTGAACAGCGACTTGCCCTGACCGAGAAACGCGGTAGTTTTTCCGCCTGCCGGAATAACGGCGCTGTCATCCAAATCGGCATAAAAAGCAAAGCAGAAGTTGTTTTTCAAAAAAACATATTCTTTCTTAAAAAAGCCCTTTTCGTTTTTGCCGCTTGTTACTTTAATATTACCGACTCTTGTTTCTTTTCCGAATATTTCATATGAAGGAACGGTCTTACCGTCGGAAAGCTTCATATAGCTGTCGGCTATCCCCTTTTTTGCGACAAACTCGTCTGTGACCAGCTTTTTGCCGCTGTTTGTCTCAACGGTTTTATAGTCGGAAAACGGAGTATATCTCTCGCTGTCCGCTATGCAGTCAAAGGGAGTTGCAACGTACTTTTCACCGCCGTTCACAACAAACAGAGGCGAAAGCTTTTTGATCACACCGAAGCTCTGGTTTTCCGCGTCGATCTTAAAGCTCTCGGCACCGATAACGGGAGCGTTTTGCTCCGGATGCTTGTGATCCTTATAGGGCATAAGTATGTAGCGCATCATACCCATCAACGTAGATTGAAGCGGAGTGCGCTCGCTTCGGATATAGTAGCTGTTGCCGCGCTGACCTTGGTTTTCTTCTTTTTCAAACAAAAACGTTTTTTCATTACCGAAGAAGTACGGCTCCTGCGGCGTCAGGGTGATAAGATATGTTTTCATTACTCCTCACCTCCGCTTTCGGCAAAGAATTTAATAGTTCTCAGAATATAATTCATCGCGAGGACAAGATCGTCCTTACTGTTTTTTATTCCGCTGTCGTCGACCAGATAAATATTAAGTGAAGATTTAAGATCGCCGAAGAACCGCGGAAGCGTCTTTTTAAGGAAGTTGTTGTTCTTATGATCCTCGGCGTCAAATGTGTTGTTGAACAGGTTTTGTATCTCGCTGTCAGTTTCGGTATGATTAAACAAAGCGCTAAACAGCGTGAGCTTGTGCATTGCCGAAAGGATGATCTCGCTGTCGGGTTCTTCCATTGCGCCGATTATACCGCTGTGAAGCTCAATAATGCGGTCGAGGCTGTCGTTAAAGATAACGAGGCCCTCGGACTGTCCGGCGTGCTTTTGAAAATGGATCGCCGCGCAGTCGCGGAAGCTCTTGGCTGTACCGAACAGGAGCTCGGCGGAACGCTCAAGCGCTTCGTAAAGCGGGAATTTGTAATAAGAAACAAACACGCCCATCGAAAGCGAAACAGCAGCATTGTATTGCTTAAAGGAATTTGCAAAAATAGCATTGACCGATTTTATAAAACCAAACACGGTCTTGGCTTGGCTGTTCTCAACGGGGATAAGAGCGAGCAGATCGTCTCCGCCCGAATAGATGGTAACGCCGCCGTATTCCTTAACCTTCTCTGCGACCTTGGAGCAATATTTTAAGCAGTTTTCGGAAAAGCCTCTGATCTCCTCATCGCTTTTCAGCCCTTTGATGATTTCGCCCATCCGGTCGCCGTCGGAACGGACGACCGCGTAGTATCTGAACTTTTTGAATTGATTTGCTATCTTTGCGGGCACATGGTTTTTGGCGATCTGCGGCAGCGACATTAAATTACGATTGTTGTCAAAAAGCTGCCAGTCGGTGATCCCCATTTGGGTGACGCGGTTTTTGATCTCTTCGTTCCTGCGGTTTGTATCGTCCGAATGGAACATCGTCAGCAACGGGTTGCTTCCGCGCTCCTCAACAAACGGTTTTGCAAGCTCCAGACAATCAAGCGACTTGGCGCTGTCCGGGATCGGATCGTCAGATTCGAAGGCGACAGCCGATACAAGAAAATACTTTTTGAAATAATCAGCGTCATCGCTCTTGAAGCGGAAAAGCTCAAGGGTCCTATTGATCGCTTCGTCCTTTATTTTATTGAACTGATCTATCGGGAAGCTTTCTGCTCTGAAAATGATCCGGTCGTGGAAAAGACCAACGCCGTCGTTTTTATTAAGCAGCTCATCGTCGGGATCGTAGTACGGAGAAATGATTTCTTCCTTTGCAACTCCGTTTTCTGTCAGCGTTTGGCAAATGTTTTTTGAGAGCATAGAGAACAAATAGCTTGCCGCCCAAAGCGCAGACGGAGAGGAAGCGAGGTTGATTGTATCAAAAATCGGGCCGATGGTGACGGCGATGTATTTATTTGCCATTCCGCTTCACCTCCTCTAAACGCAAACCTTTTATATCTCTGAATTCAGCGCTGTATATATTTAGTTTCGTAAACGCGTAATGCATAAAGTCGTTGATAAAATCCTCAGGCAAGTCTTCCTTGCGCGGAACGGATATCTCTCCCCTTCCCATATTGGAAGAAAATGTAAATGTTTTTCCGTAGATCTCTTCGTTGATCGGCATTCCGATATAGTACACGGTATGATTGATTACCTTAAAAAAGACAGGAGAATTAAGACGCTCAATCTTTTCTTCGGAATCCTTGATTTTAACGCTCACCTTGTCATTTGCGTCTTCCAAAGAGTTTTTAAACTCAATTTCTTCTCCGATGCCGAACAGCGCTCTTACATAACGGCTTTTTTCGTCATTTTGATCGACTTTCTTACCAAGCGCAGGAGCGATATGCTTTTGCTTTAACCATGCTTTTTCGTTACCGAAACCTTGCTCGTGCATATAATCAAACAGAATAGAGCGACGGTACGCGGGCGGATCCATATAACTTTGATTAACACCTGTTTTCATCAATGAATAAAGGCATTTGATCTGCTTAAACGGACTTTTCGACGCTTTGAAACGGTAGCAGGCGTTTGCCTGATATTCCGCAATCAGCGTTTGACAAATGTGGTTGGGATCATTTTTCTTTCCGTCAACAATAAACGAACCGAAGCCCTTGCTCTGCATCGTGCCGAAGTTGGTGACAATAAAGAAATCGCCGATAACGCTGTCGATATACTCACGCAGCTCCTTGATAAAGCAATCAACGGTCAACTTCATATCTACTGTCACGCCGCGTTTTTCACTAACGTCGCCCGTATTTCCGTAAAAAATATCATACGGACACCCCTTAAAAGCATAATCCTTCTCCTCAAGAGTTTTGGCTTTTTTTCTGCTTATATAGCCCAACAAAGTAGTTTCGGGAACGCCGTCCGCAACGATCCTCAGCTTATAATTCAGCGCGCCCGGCGACTGATTATTTCTCCACCCGGACGGGATATTCGATTCTCCAAGGCGTTTGATAATATACCTGTCCAGCTTCGGCTTGACTTCTGTAGCTCTCAGCGCTGCGCCATTCTGATCCCACTGAAAATGTATCAGCGGCGACTGCGGCAAAAGAGTGTAGGTGCTTTGAAAGTCGTATTTTTCTTCTAACAAGCTATTTCCTCCTTTTATTAAAGCTCCGAAACGGTTCCGAAGCCCATTGAGTTTTTACTGCCGAGACCCGTGTGCCAGATAAAATTGAGCACCTCAGGCGGGGCTGTCACGCGGTATTTTCCGTACCACGCGGTAATGATTGAATCTTCATAATGCGTCACACATTTATCTCCGTCGGAAGGAGCGATACATTCAACAGCAACGCTGTCCGCGAGCGGTTTGCCGAAAAACATCTCATATTTATTTTGGATGTTTTTAGAAACACGCTCAACAAACTCCCCTTCAAAGGGATTATAGTAACGCACAAACCCCGACGGTTCTGTATGATGTACAGCGATCGGGGTATTCATTTTTAGGTTGATTGAATTTGCGCAAAAACGCTTTTCGCATTTTTTATACGACAAAACCCTGCACGGTTGATGATTGAAAGCCAGAACCGCGTCGTGCTTGATTTTTTGCTCTGCCGCTTCGATGATCCGGTCGTCTGCGCTGCGCAACTCCCATTCAAAGCTATTTTTGTAAATAAGCTCATCTTTGCCTAAATGGTAACGTCCCATAAGGTCGGTAAAGCAAAAGAATTTGAACGCCTTTTTGTCGGCAAAGCGGCGGTCGTGGACCTCAGCGGAGAGCGCGCTGTCGTATGACATCAGATCATACGCG
>JAFUUV010000250.1 GCA_017471345.1 Ruminococcus sp. | reverse complement strand
TTTGTTTTCCTCGAGGGTATCATTGAGATCCTGCATATCCGCATCAAGCGCCTGCTGGTCGGCGACAAGGGCTTCCTTATCCGCCATCAGGGCATCCTTGTTGACCTGGATTTCCGCAAGCTTGACATCGACCTTTTCAATCAAGTCCTGATCATACTTGGACAGACTCTTGACAAGGTTCATTTTATCAATGAGATCGGAGAAGTCCTTTGCGCCGAGAATGATTTCGAGGTCGCTGGCGCTGCCTGCCATGTAAATCGCGCGAAGGCGCTCACAAAGCGCGTCCAACTGACCTTCAATGCTGGCGTTGCCCTCATCAATCTTCTTCTGATTTTCGGCAATGCTGTCATTGAGCTGCTCAATAGAAGCGCGTGTGAGATTAATTTTTTCACCTAACGTGGTGATTTTCTCCACCAGCGCGTCATTGTACGCCTTCTGGTCAGTGATTTCGTTTTCGGACTGCGCGAGGATATTCTTGTAATGCGCTTCCTTTTCTTTCAGCTCCGCAAGCTGGACGCGGAGAGAATCCACATCCTCCGCGGACGCGGTGACAATTGAGCCGGCAAGCGGCACGGCAAGAATGCAAACACTGAGGAGAGCGCAGAGTATCATTTTTAATCTTTTCATATCGTTACTCCTTTCGGGGGGATGTTACCATCCGAGGATTTCGTTGCCTTCCATTTTGAGATACTTGCGGATGGAAAGGAAGCCGCCGCAGAAGCCGACAAAGATGCCAAATACGGCAAAGGCGGCCGCCACGAAGGGCAAAACATTGATATAGGGAATGAAATTAAACATAGATTGCGCGTTTTCGACAACCATACCGACGCCCTGATACACCAGCGCCAACGCGCCGGTAGCGATGATGGCGGAAACAAGACCGATGACCATGCCCTCCACCAAAAACGGCATTCGGACAAAGGCGTTGGTCGCGCCGACGGATTTCATGATGCTGATTTCAAAACGACGGGAGTACATGGTCGCGCGGATGGTGTTCGCAATGATAAACAGCGAAATGATGAGCAGGGCGGTGACAACCGCGATGGAGAAAATCGTCACGAGGTTGCTGATACGGGTAAGCTTGTCCGCAAAATCCTTACGGTTGAGGATGGAGTCGGGATTGACGCCCTCAATCTTCTGAATCTGCGCGACCGTGTCCTCATACTGCGAGAGATCCTTCATCACGACGATAAAGGAATCGGGCAGCGGATTGCGGTCCTCAATTTTGGAAAACAGGCTGTCGCCCAGCGTGGAGCGGTACTGCTCAAACGCCTCTTCCTTGGAATAAAACCGTGCGGACTCGACGTTGGGCACCTGTTCAATTTCCTTGCCGACATAAACGGCTTCAAGCTGGGAATAACCGTCCTGAATATAAACGATAGTTTCGTTGCTCTCGCCGACCTCGTCCACCAACTTGGACACATTGATGGAGAACAGCGCAGCCGCGCCGGTCAGCACCAGGCAGCTGATGAGCACGCAGATGGACGCGATACTCATGATGCGGTTGCTCCAGACGTTCTTGAAGCCCTCTTTTACAAGATAGCCAAAGCCTTTCATACAATTATCCTTTTCTTGCGCGATTGCTCGCGTTATTTTTGATGCTTACAGACGGTCGTCGTCATCGGGCACAACCATCACGTTATCGGGGTACTCCGGCGCTTCGTCGATTTCGTCGTCATAACCCAAGCCTTCGTAGCTCTCGATGATTTCGTCATCGGTGTAGTCCATATCCTCCTGATATTCGCTGTACGCGAGGGTGTAGTCGTCGTCATCCTCCTCGATAGCGGCGGATACAACGCGTCCGTTCTGAGAATCGCCGATGACCTTGCCCTTGTCGATGGTGATGACGCGCTGATGAAACTCGCGCACCAGCTCGTGCTCATGGGTGACGACCAGCACGGTCGTGCCCATGGCGTTGATTTCGTTGAGCAGCTCGATAATCTCGTGCGACAGCTCGGGGTCAACGTTGCCGGTCGGCTCGTCCGCGACGATGATTTCGGGGTTATTGACCAGCGCGCGCGCCAGGCTGACACGCTGCTGCTCACCGCCGGAAAGCTCGTTGGGCTTATTCTTCATCTTGTCCTTAAGTCCGACAAGGTTGAGGACATAAGGCACGCGTTTCTTGATGGTGGCGGTGCTTTCGCCCACCGCGCGCATCGCGAAAGCGACATTTTCGAAAACCGTCATCTTCTCAATCAGGCGGAAATCCTGAAAGACGATGCCCATGTGACGGCGCAGATACGGTACGTCGCGGCGTTTGAGCCGCGACAGCTTGTTGCCGTTGATGATAATCTCGCCGGAGGTGGGGGTTTCCTCATGCATAATCAGCTTGAGGAAGGTACTTTTGCCCGCTCCGGAGGCGCCGACGATAAACACAAACTCGCCCTTTTCGATATTCAGACTGACGTTTTGGAGCGCGTGGGTGCCGTTGGGGTAGGTTTTGGATACATTCTGAAATTCAATCATAGAATCACCTTTGTTTGTGATTTGTGCGGAACAAACGAGATTTGCACAATTTACAGTGTAAAAAAGTGCAATTTGTCATTATCCGCTAAAATACCAATGCCCTGAATGCCCATTCAGAGCGTTCAGAGCCTTGTTTCAACGCCGGTTTTCCGGAAAAATTAATACTTTGTCGGACTGGCGTTGAGATATTTCTTAACCATTAACGCTACCTTAAAGACGATAGCGTCCTCAAACTCACGCAAATCAAGACCGGTGAGCTTTTTGATTTTTTCAAGTCTGTAAACCAGCGTGTTGCGGTGTACAAACAGCTTGCGCGAGGTTTCGGAAACATTGAGGTTGTTTTCGAAGAAGCGCTGGATGGTGAAGAGTGTCTCCTGGTCGAGACTCTCGATATTGCCGCGCTTAAAGACCTCCTTGAGGAACATTTTGCACAGCGTGGGCGGCAGCTGATAAATCAAGCGGGCGATGCCGAGGTTATCATAGCTGACAATCGTGCGCTCGGTATCAAATACCTTAGCGACATCAAGAGCGGACTGGGCTTCCTTGAAGGAACGCGCCAAATCCTTGATGCCGGTAACGGTGGTGCCGATACCGACGACACAGTGGGTATAGAACTCACTGGAGAGGGTGTCCGCAATCGAGCTGGCGAGCTTTTCAAGGTCGCGGCTTTCGGTGTCGGGCTTGACCTCCTTGACAAGCGCGATTTCCTCCTCATGAATATTGATGACGAAATCCTTGGTCTTGTCAGGGAAAAGGTTCTGTACAATGTCATAGGCGGAAACATCCGTCTTGGAAACAATCTTAATCAGCAGGCAGACGCGCGAAACCTCGGAATTGAAGTGCAGCTCTCTTGCCTTGAGGTAGATATCGCCGGGCAGAATATTGTCAAGAATGACGTTCTTGATGAAATTGGAACGGTCATACTTCTCATCGTAGTACTGCTTGATGCTGGCGAAGGAAACGCTGAGCAGCTGCGCGTATTTCTGCGCGTATTCATCGGTGCCCTGTACAAACACAGCGTAATCATATTTGGCGGAGCTGCCAAAGGACTTATAGGTGTAACCGTTAATGACAAACGGAGCGGTAGAGCTGAGTGTTTCGGAATTAATGCTTTCGTTCACCTCACCGATTTTTCCAAGCTCGGAGCAGGCAATCACAACGGAAGTTTCGTCAATTACGCCGATGGTTCTGTCAACGGCATCCTTCATCTGGTGGACGATACCCTGAAATAATCTGTTAGACATAGTATAACCTCTTTTTCTCCAAAATTTTATGCAACATCGGTATTGCGTACCGCAAAATATTCATCTGCTTGCCCATTCTGCCGCGAAATGACGACACGAACCTGAAAGTTACAATACCCTCATATACATATTACACAAAATTGAAGAAAAAATCAACCTCTAACAACAAATTTCTTCGAAATTTTTTTGAGAATACGTCCCGAATCTGTGCATAAACGCCAAAACATATTCTCTGCTATCAATCAGTATACATGATGAATGTGACAATTTTGTGACAATACTGTAATATTTTTTCCTGATACGCCTTATTATAGCATATTTTTTCGAAAAAAGCAATCTAAAAATAAACTTATGTAGCCTGTCCGCAATCCAGCAGCCTTATATACACAAAAAAGCGGCAGGATAAACCTGCCGCCGTGGAAAACAAAATTATTCGGAAATAACCTGCTCGGTGTCCTTATCAAAGATGTGAAGCTTGTCAAGGCTGAAGCAAATCTTGATATCGTCGCCGACCTTCGCGGTGGAAGTAGGCTCAACTCTCGCGGTGATGGACTGACCGGCGATGTTGACATAGAGATAAATCTCCGCGCCCATCAGCTCGGTAACGTCAACCTTCGCGTCAAAGAGCATATTTGCCTTGGCGATTTCCTCGGGCTCGTCATGAACGTGCTCGGGACGGATACCGAAGATAACTTCCTTGCCGACGTAAGCGTCGAGCTTAGAGGTCTTGTCAGCCGGAACGGGAACCTGATACTTGTCGAAGTCGAGGGTGTACTCGCCGCCCTTCTTGGCAACGGTAGCGTTGATGAAGTTCATCTGCGGAGAGCCGATGAAGCCCGCGACGAACATATTGCAGGGATGGTCATACAGATGCTGCGGTGTGTTGACCTGCTGAACGATACCGTCCTTCATAACAACGATTCTGGTACCGAGTGTCATAGCCTCTGTCTGGTCATGGGTTACGTAGATAAAGGTGGTGCCGAGGTTCTGGTGGAGCTTGGAAATCTCGGTACGCATCTGAGCACGGAGCTTCGCATCCAGGTTGGAAAGCGGCTCGTCAAGAAGGAATACCTGAGGATTACGGACAATAGCACGACCCATTGCGACACGCTGTCTCTGACCACCGGAGAGAGCCTTCGGCTTTCTCTCGAGGTACTGCTCGATACCGAGGATGCGCGCAGCCTCTTCAACTCTGTTCTTGATTTCTTCCTTGGGAGTCTTTCTGAGCTTCAGACCAAACGCCATGTTATCGTAAACGGTCATATGAGGATACAGCGCGTAGTTCTGGAAAACCATCGCGATATCTCTGTCCTTAGGAGAAACGTCGTTCACGAGTTTGTCGCCGATGTACAGCTCACCCTTGGAGATATCCTCCAAGCCGGCGATCATTCTCAGGGTAGTGGACTTACCGCAGCCGGAAGGACCAACGAAAATGATAAATTCCTTATCCTCAATTTCAAGGTTGAAGTCCTTTACAGCGGTGACATTGCCGTCATAAATTTTGTAAACGTGTCTTAATGATAGACTTGCCATATTTGATAACCTCCAATTTTTGTAAACTAATTTACATAATTAAATATACCACTTTCCGCAAATTTTTACTATACCGATTTTAACTAAAGATTTGCCCGATATTTTATTAAAAACTAATATTAAGTAAAAATTACATCCTGTTTTTAGTGTATATTGCCCAAAAAAATTGCATCTATATCTAATTTCGTCAATTTTTTAGCGCTTCCTATAGGCAATTTGCTATCCAAATACAAATTTCCGATGGATATTCGTTGAAGATGCACAACTTTGCGTCCCACGGTCGCAAACATTTTCTTCACCTGATGGAACTTTCCCTCGCAGATTGTGACAATTCCCGACATTTCGCCGCTGTCCGGCAGAACCTCCAGCTTCGCCGGCCGGCATTTTGTACCGTCGGCAAAGACCACGCCTGCCGCGAACGCCTGCTGCATTTCAGGCGTGACGCGTCCGTCGAGCTGCGCGACATAGCGCTTTTCCACGTGCTTTTTCGGAGAAAGCATCCGGTGCGCGAGATCGCCGTCGTCGGTAATCAGCAGCAAGCCCTCTGTGTCCTTGTCCAGCCTGCCGGCAGGAAAAAGACCGCGCCGCCGCAGCTCCGGCGGCAGGATGTCAAGCACGGTGGTATCGTGCTTGTCCGCCGTGGCGGAAACCACGCCGGCCGGCTTGTTGAGCATGATGTACAAATGCTCGTCCGCGCAGACAGCCTGTCCGCGCAGCAAAACGGCGTCGGCGTCAGGATTGAGCTTGCAATCCGCCTTGCGGCACACCTCACCGTTGAGGTGCACCTCGCCGTTTTTGATGCACTTTTGCGCGTCCTTACGGCTGAGTCCGCAACGCGCGCTGATAAATTTATCCAGTCTCTCCATATTTTAAAAGCGGCTGATCCTCGCCGCCGTATTCTCCGTTTGTCAGATGGCCGCCGATAACCTTGCCGTTGGCGACAAGCAACACCGCGTAGTCCGTATCGGCGCCGCGCAGGGCATAGGTACGGCGGCTGACGGTTTTCCCCCGATACGGGCGCAAGTCAAAGCCGCTCTGCGCCTGTATGTCGTTGTAGCGTGTATAAACCTCGTCAAATTCCGCCGGAATTTTGACGTTTTCCTCCGCGACCGGCTCAAAATCGGTACAGCCAAGTCCTGCCAGAAAGGAATCCGCCGCAAGCGCGGGCGCTTCGGAATTTCTCATACCGGATGTTGCCCAAAAGGCGCAGAACGTCGCGGCGGCAACGCCTGCCAAAGCCACCAATGCCGCGGCAAGCCATGGTTTTACGCGAATGTGAAAGACTACCATTTTCAAAACCTCCGCTTCATTATATGCGGAGGAGCGCTTGGTTATGCGCGGAGAAGCGCGTCAAGCTCCTCGGGTGTGTCGGCAAACGCCTTGACGCCCTGCCGCTCCATCGGCTCTGTCGCGCCGTAGCCGTAGCGCACGCCGAGAAAATCGACGCGGCACAGACGCGCTCCCTGCGCGTCGTACCAGCTGTCGCCAATCATGACGACACGCTCGCGGTCGGCTTCCAAATCACCGCCGAGACGGCTGACAGCGTACGGAATCAAGTCCTTTTTGTCCTTGCGGCTGCCGTCGAGGTTGGAACCGCAGACCGCGTCAAAGCAATCGCTCAGACCGAGAATATCAAGAATTTCCGTCGCGAACGGCTCATACTTGGAGGTGCAGATGCATATCCGCACGTCCTCTCGGCGTAATTTTTTCAGCAGCTCCGGAATGCCCTGATAGGCACGGTTGAGGTATTTGCCTTTCTCCTGATAATAATCGCGGTACAGCTGCGCACCGCGTTCCGCCGTCTCGGGATCGAGTCCGCAGAGGTGGAGGAAGGTGTCAATCAGCGGCGGACCGACATACAGCGTGTAGTCGTCAAGGTTGGGCATCGGACAGCCGATGACACGGATGGCGTGCTCTAAGGAAGCGCGAATGCCTGCCGCGCTCTCGCTGACAGTACCGTCGAGGTCAAATAATAAATACCGATATTTCATTCAAACTTACCGTTTGCCTTTTCCTGAAATTTTTCCGCTTTGACACTGACGCGCGTGTGCGTACCCTTGGCAATTTCGCCTTTGGCGTCAGACGCGGTCACATCAAAATGAAAGAGTCTCCCCTCTTGCGCGGTTAAAGTGGCTGTCGCCGTAATGTCAGCGCCGAGAGGCGTCGGGCTGGTGTGTTCGATCGCAATCGCCGTGCCGACGGTCGTGAGGGAACAATCCGCAAGGATTTCATCCGCGAGGGCAGCCGCCGCGTTTTCCATCAGCGCGACCACCGCCGGCGTGGCAAGCACCCTGAGGCTGCCGCTGCCCATGGCGCAGGCAAGCTGCGCCTCTGTGACGGTTAAGGTTTTGGAAAGTGTATCTGTCATTGTATCACCCGCAAATTGATTCTTGCTTGTATCATAACACATTTTTCCGAAAGATACAAGGTGCTGTGATAAAATCCGTCCGGAACCGCGGTGCATCGTTCCGGTGTGCGGTATTACTTATTTGCTTAAATACGTGATAGCCTGATCGAAGGTCATAGATTGATTGGGGTAGCGTTCCGCGTCCAGTCCGAGAGAACGGGGATAGCTGTTTCCCTGAGAATCACTGGAGCTTATCAGCAAAGTGTCTGTGCTTTCAGCAAGCGTCAGATAGGCTTCTTTTGCTTCTGCCGGAGCTGCTACAGAACCGTTTATTCTGGACTGACCATACTCTGTGTTCTGCAAATCTTTTCTCGGGCTGTATCGGATAACCTCCGCCGGATAGATGGAGCTGCTGTCGCTTTCATCGAAACGGTATGCCGTTTCAAAGCTTGCAACACCGGGAGCGGAATACTCAAATAAATAGAGTGATCCGTCAATTTGTGACAGAAACATACTTCCCGGCATACGGTTGTTGTTATCGGGAAGCTGATAATCTGACGCTTCAACCGCGCTTGCGCCGTTATAAGAGTATACTTTCACATTTGCGTTGTTGTTATTTGAGTACACATAAATCATCTCAGGTGTATCATCACCCATGATATCGGCAAAGGCGATGGGGTGAGGCGTATCGGTTTTATACTGCCAGGTATAGGCGCGAATGTCGCTTTCGTTCTCCCGCAGCACCTCACGATAAGCACGGTAGGCGTCAAGATACGGCGGTTCGGTCGGCGGCTCGGTCGGCGGCTCGGTCGGCGGCTCGGTAGTGGCTTCTGTCGGAGCGGCGGTCGTCGGCTGTGTAGTGGCTTCTGTCGAAACGGCAGTTGGCGCATCTGCAGCCGCTTCATCGGGAGTAGCGGCAGGGGTACGGTTCGCCGTAATGATGGCGTAGGTAATTCCCAGCGACGCGGCGAATACCGCAATGGCGACTGTAACGCAAATAATAATAGTTTTCTTTTTCATAGCTCTCCCTCTTTTATTGTCCGTAGTATGGGTGATCTTGAGAATGGGTTGGAATATAAATGATATTGTGTGCTATCGGTGAACGAGCTCTTTCAGACGTTTTGGGATTATCCGGAAAGATATAGGATGTGAAATGCGATTCTTTCATGTCGGACGGCGTTAAGCCTTTGGCATACAAGGTCATCGTCCCCTCCGTTTCAAAGGGATGCTTCACAAACTCGGCGTGCATACTCTTTTCCGTGTCCGTAAGAATGTCTGTATATGTGATATCGCCGCTTTCCCCCACAGGATAATCATATGAAACATCTGTTATGTGAAAGGTATAGGTATAATCGCCTGTTTTTGTAAGATTTTCTATTTTACCCCTGAAAAGGGAGTATACGGCAGGGTCAGTGATGGAGCCCTGTCCTTTTGTTTCTTTGGGATCATAGTAATATTCCGTTTCAAACATACCGTTGCTGTCAATCTTCAAAGAAGATTGGAAATGTCTGGAAAATGACGTGGTGTATCTGCCCGCGATAACGGAGTAATCCTCTTCTGACGAATTGTCATTTGTACCGGAGCTTTCCCCCATCTGCTTTTTGAGATAAGCGACTGCCTCATCATAAGTCAAGGCTTGGTTCTCATGGCTGTCCATCATTTCTTTAATGTATTTGGCTCGTTCTATAGCAGTATCGGCATTACTGCGCATCAGAACGGTTGATGTGTTTTTATTGATTTCATCAAGCTTCGAAAAAAACACATCTTCGGTAACAGCAGCGGAATCAATCTCCACCTTGGGCTGCATATCGACTGCGAACGGTTTGCTGTAAGACGCTTTTTTCCGTGCGGATAACCTGCCCTCTGATTCGACAAACGAATAAATGTCCTCGGAAAAGCTTCCGTCTATTTGCGCCCTGTGCAGACACAGCTCTTTGTTGTTTTTCTCTTGAAATAAAACAAATATATTTAGTCCCCCGGGACCGTTGTAGTCCAGCTGGAAAAAGCCATCTGTTTTACTGTTGTCCATAGAATAAACCTGTTTTACCGAGTTGTCCTTGTATTGAAAAATATTGAGAAAAGAGGATACTGTTGTCGAAAGCGTCGGATTACAACAGACAACAATCATCTCCGGTGTTTCATCTCCCGCGATATCCGCAAAGACAACCGGACGACTTTCATCATCGCCTAACTGCCAGTCATAGGCTTCAATATCGCTTTTATGATTCTCAAGTACCTCAAGATAACCGCGATAAGCGTCAACATACGACTCGGTAGGAGCTTCTGTCAGCGGCTCGGTGGCGGCTTCTGTCGGCTTTTCCGTAAACACCTCGGCTTCGACCGGCGTTTGTGTGTCTATCGGAGCGGAAGCATCCTTATTCTGACTGTCAGCCACCAGCTTTGCCGTCATGATACCGGCAACCGCTACGGCAGCAATTCCTACGACAGCAAGAACCGTCTTTATTGCCGTCGTCATGCCTTTGGCGGCTGTCTTTGCGGCAACCTGCGGTGCGGCGTTTGTTCCTGCCTGCTGCGCTGTCGTTGCCGGATGACCAAACGTACCGGCAGGCGGCAGATTTTGTTTGATATGCTCCTCAACAAAATAGCCGATGGGAAGGACGCCCACCGCGACGCCGTAAAATCTCTCGCCGCTCTTTCTTTCCTGTTCTTCAATCCTTGTCTTGATAGAATGGCGGGCGAGATACAGGCGGGATTTGACGGTGTTTTCGGAACAGTCCATAATCTCGGAAATCTCCGCTACGCTTCTGTCGTTAAAGTAATACAGGACAATCGATTCACGCTGAACGGCAGACAGACTGTCAATAATGCGGAACAACCGCTTTCTGAGATCTTCACGCTCCGCATAGACCTGAGGCAGCATCAGATCGCTTTCCATATCCTCCAGCTGAGGCATCTCGCTGATATCCTCATCCATTATATAGCGATTGTTTTTCTTTGATTGCAGAACGTTCAGGCTTCTTGTGTGAGCAATCCGATACAGCCAGCTTTTAAAAGCTTCCGGATTTTCAAGCGTTGAGATGCTCTGCCAAACGGTAATCATCGTCTTTTGTACCGCGTCATCCGCGTCCTCTTGATTTTTCAATAAGGCAAAGGCAATCGCGTAAATATAGCGTTTGTTGTAATCCAACAGGAGATTCAGCGCGTTTTCGTCGCCGTTTTTTGCGTGAATCACCAATTCACTCTCATAATTCATCATGTAGTTTCCTTTCTGTTTCTGTCCTTCTATAGTATAAGACAGAAATAAAACGGATTAAGTTTGAAAAAATAAAAAATTTTTAGACGAATTTTCCTGCACCTAAATTATAGCATTACAAGCAAAATATTTAAAGGGATTTGTTTGCTTTATACGGTAAACCATGAAAACAAAAGATAGCTTTTTTACATTTACAGTTGAGATTTGCGGACGATTATGGTATATCTTTTTTTATATGTAAAAAAAGAGCGAACAAAATGAAATTAGGTATCGTAACAAAAAGCCTCTTTTCATTTATGCTCACACAACCTCACAAAAAACCTTAAAAGCAGCATAAATACTGAACAAATCGGGAACAGCAACGCACACGAATACCCCCGTAATTCTATGTATCTCAATGCCAAATTGGGGTATCGGTAAACGTGTTAATAGAGCCTGTATTTTTACCATAATAAAAATACAAGCCAACCGATAGCGAAAAATAGCCTATGCTTTTTTCGGAAAATAAAAAATCGCACAAAGACAAACCTGTCCTTGTGCGGCACATTCCGAGCATAGGCTCCTGTTAAATTGTTGTCCGGACGCACTTCTCCTGTCCGAACCATTCTGTTCTAAGCATCTCTGACGAGAGGAACATAACCCGACAAAGAGTTTTGTCGCAATCACCACATCATCAGTTTCTTTTCTTAACTTTATGATATCACTTTGTTTTGCAAAAACAACGGGCAGTTTTCCCCGAAAAGTGAGATAAGCAACCCTTTGCGGAAAAGAGTTGCTTATCATTTTATTATTTACTCAGCCATTCCGAAACGACGGTTTTCACGCTGTCGGGATTATTCTGCGTATCGGTTCCTGCAATTGCCAGCACATCTTTTACCGTTGCGTTCGGAACGGCGGACTGAATTTTACTCTGTGTACCCGCGTTGCCCGAGCCTGCGTGCGTGCAGAAGGGAATGATTGTTTTGCCCGAAAAATCGTAGCCCTCGAGGAATGTGTAGCAAATCATCGGCAAGTCTCCCCACCAAATCGGGTAGCCGAGGTAGATAGTGTCGTATTGTTCAAAATTCTGCAAAGTGTCCTTGATTTCGGGACGCGCGTTTTGATTCTGTTCTTCCTTTGCAACGTCGGTCAGTTCCTTGTAGGTCATCGGGTAGTTATCGTTTTTCGGCAAAATCTCAAAGCTGTCCGCGCCTGTCTGCTCAACAATCATATCCGCGACAATGGCGGTGTTGCCCTTCTCAATCACGCCCACGCCGTACTGTTCACCGGTGCGTGAGAAATAGACGACAACGGCGTTTTTTCCGGTGTTTGTCGTAGCGTTAGCTATTTTGTTTTCTGCCGTTGTTTCATTGGCGGAAGTTGTTTCCGTATTTGCGGCGGTTGCCTTTTCTGAGCTTTCATTCTTTGTGTTAGCCGAACAGCCGGCAAAAGCAAAAATCAGCGCCATCACGGTCAGTATAGCAATGATTCTTTTCATCTTGATTCTCTCCGATACTGTTTCATTATTTAATCGCAGACTTTGCCCAGTTTTCCACCTGTGCTTTGGACGAGGGAGCGCTGCCGCCGTGAACGGCGAGGCTTGCGCCGATTTTTGCGCCCTTGCAGGCGTTTTTCATTGTCTTGGGTACGCCGCCTAAGCCGGAGCCTTCATGCGTAACAACATAATGCACGGTCTTGCCGGTGAAGTCGAGGGCTTCAAGCTGGGTATACATTGCCATCGGATAGATTCCCCACCAGTTGGGACCGACAACGAAGATGTTGTCGTAATCGGAAATATCATCGAGCATTTCTTTCAGCTCGGGACGCGCCTTTTCTCTGAGCTCCGCCTTTGCTTCTTCGATGCAGACC
>JAFUUV010000034.1 GCA_017471345.1 Ruminococcus sp. | reverse complement strand
TTATACTATGTCAACAAGGACGCGGATTTGTTTGAATGCAAGGACGATGTCAAGGGTGATGTTGCCCGCATCTTACTGTACGTCTACTGCCGCTGGCTGCAGCCGAATTTATATTCTACCGAAGCCGCGCATTTGCCCGCGTTTGATGCTGACGATACCACCAACAACGGCGTAAAGGTGATTGAAAGCCTTGACACCCTGCTGCAGTGGTGCGAGACGGATCCGGTAGATGAATGGGAAATGCGCCGCAACGATCTGACGGAAGAGGTTCAGGGCAACCGCAACGTTTTTATTGACTATCCGGAGCTGGCGTGGCAGCTGTTTGATCGGGAACTGCCGGCAGGTATGGCGACGCCGACACATATCGGCTGTCCTCATCAATACAGCGAGGTCGCGCGGACACAAGCCGGATGTACCGACGACGGCGTCATCACGGAGCGGTGCAATCTCTGCGGCAACGAGCTGACGCACCGTTTAGCGGCACTCGGTCACTCCGATCAGAATGAGGATGAAATTTGTGACCGCTGCGAACAACCGCTCACGATACCGGCGGATATGACAAAGGCAACAGAGCTGCACGACGGCGACCACGTGGTGATTTACCACCCGTCAACCAAAACGACGGTAAACGATGAACTGGCAACCATCAGCGCAAAGGTTCGCGGCAATGTTTGTCATCCCACACCGGACTGCGCCGTCATGACGGCAGAGGTTGCGGAAAATGAAATGTTTTACCTCAAACACAATGACTGCTATCTGACGGTATCGGAAACAGTCAATCAACTCAGTTTCCGGCAAACGCCTGACGCAGGCAGCCTGTGGAAGCTGACGTCTGCGGAAACAAACGGACAGGTGTATATTGACAACGCGAACGGAAAGCGGCTGAAAATTTACGCCGGTAAAGCAACAAACGATTACGCAGGCACTACACCCGCTTATCGGTTTGAGCTGTACACAAGAAGTGAACACTATGAAGAAAACGGCAAATGTCTGCTCTGCGGAGAAACGATGACGGCACCGCTGCTCGGCGACACGGACGGCGACGACAAGGTGACGATTACGGACGTAACCACATTGCAAAAATACCTTGCCGATTATGAAATGCCCGACAGCTTCTGCTTGCGCGCAACGGACGCCAACGGCGACGGCGTTGTCAATATTGAGGACGCGACGGAAATACAAAAATGGCTTGCCTCTCTGCCCTCCAATGAGGCAATCGGCAAGCCGATAACCAACAGCAAGGGCTGACCTTTCCGGTCAGCCCTTTGCGCGTTATTGCAATGCTTGTTTCAACTCAAAAAGTTTCTTAGCCACACCGTCGAACTGCTGCGGTGTAAGTGACTGCGCTCCGTCGGAAAGCGCGTGCGGCGGATCATTGTGCACCTCAATAATCAAGCCGTCCGCTCCTGCGGCTACCGCTGCCATTGCCAGCGGCTCCACCAGCCAGCTTTTGCCGGAGGCGTGACTGGGATCAACAACGACAGGCAGATGGGAAAGCTTTTTGATAATCGGAATTGCCGCGATATCAAGGGTGTTGCGCGTGTAGGTTTCGTAGGTGCGGATACCGCGCTCGCAAAGAATGACGTTATCGTTGCCGCCTGCCATGATGTACTCCGCGCTCATCAGCCACTCCTCGATGGTAGCGGACAAACCGCGCTTGAGCAAAATAGGCTTGTTGGTCTTGCCCAACTCCTTGAGCAAATCAAAGTTTTGCATATTGCGCGCGCCGACCTGGATAATATCGACATTCTCAAACATATCGACGTGCTCGGTGCGCATGATTTCGGTCACAATGGGCAAGCCGGTTTCCTTGCGGGCAATTTTGAGCAAATCGAGTCCCTCGGATTTCAAGCCCTGAAAGGCGTAGGGTGAGGTACGGGGCTTGAACGCGCCGCCGCGCAGCAGTGTTGCGCCGGAGTCGCGGACAGCCTTGGCAATTTGCACAATCTGCTCCTCACTTTCAACGGAACAGGGTCCTGCCATGATGTGCAGGCTGCCGTCGCCGATGCTGACCGTATCGTTGATTTTGACAACGGTGTTTTCCGGATGGAACTTGCGGTTTGCTTTTTTATACGGCTCCTGCACCCGCTTGACGCTTTCGACGATATCCTGCGCGTCGATGTATTCAATATCGACGGTGTGGGTGTCGCCGATAAGGCCGAGTACCGTGGAATGAACGCCGTCCCACCGGTTGACCTTGACGTCATAATCCGTGCAGAGCTTTTCGGTAAACTGCGTGATTTGCTCGGGTGGCGTGGATGGCTTCAAAACAATAATCATGGTTATTTCTCCTTTTCTATTCACTTCAAACCCAATATACGCTTTAGTGATTTAACTCGCTAAACCGCTTGATATTATACCATGTTGTATCACTTTTGTCAAGGAAAAATGGTCATATTTTTGTTCAGGCTTTGTAATACTATTCTCTGATAGAAAGTAGACAACTTTCTATCAGAGAGAAAACGCTTGGCGCGTTTTCCAATTGCGCACAAGCGCAATTGCCGTCTTATACAATCTTGACGCGCCTACGGCGCTATTAAAAAGTAGAAAGTCTACTTTTTAATGAAGATTGGTATAAAAGGGCTGCCGCTGACGCGACAGCCCCTTTGCTTGGAAATCAGGTGATTGTAATGATTTTGTGAGGGCGGACTTACCATGTTCCGCACTTATATTGTCCGTTCTCTGTCTCATTGATGGCGTAAAAGTTGGTGTTGCCGCTGATGCTCAGGTCAACGGTTTGCGCGGTACCGTTTGTAATCACCACGTTTGTCGCCTGTGACGGTATGGTCAGGGTGTACTGCTTTTCGCCATAGCTGTTGGTTCCTGTATACTGCATGGCGGTTCCCGGCCAGGAAAGTCTGTGATGATGTCGGTGCTTTCAGCAATCCTTCGACAAGCGGACGCCTCTGCATATTCTCTCTGTTCCGCAGTTACCTTTTGCAGTTGACCTTCTCTTTGAAGTTGTCTGTCCTTAAATTTGCCTTCGGTTACTTTCATTTCCTGACATCTCCTAAAGTTCTGCCCTTCCCGTGACGTTTGCAACCGTCCCGGTACTATGGCTTCTGCTGACTTCTCGCCATTCGTTGTTACTACGGCTTCTTACTCTGTTTCCGCCGCTGACGAGACCTCCCCGAGTACCACACGTTTCTTTCCCTGCATATATCCGCCACATCTACTATGCACAGTTCCGTACAGCTATTGGGCTTCGGTCTGTTTGGCGACCTTACCCCCATACATAGCCTGATGTGATTTCTGTTCGTCAGACCACAGGTTTGCCTGCACCTTCCTTCAGATTCCGCCTCACGGCGGACACCCTTGGTGTTCGGCTATATCCTTCCCGCTGTCGGGCGGATTCG
>JAFUUV010000249.1 GCA_017471345.1 Ruminococcus sp. | reverse complement strand
GTGACGCGGGCTGGTTTATCAACGACACCGAAAGCCTGCACGGCACCTTTGTCAACGGCAAGCGCGTCACCGAGCGGATGCAGCTGTATATCAACGATATTATCCGCGTCGGCAACAGCGAGTTTCAGTTTTTGCGCGGTGACGAATACGACGAAACGCTTCGCTCCAGCTGGTTTTTTAAGGACCCCGGCAGAAAGCCTGCCATCAAGTCGTGGAAGCTGATGCTCATGATTACCCTCTTCCACTTCTTCATGACCATCGAGGCGGTTTACTGGAACGACGGCAAAAATCTCCTGTCTCCGCTGCTGATTTTCGGCGCGGTCGCCGCTGTCAGCTGGATTACCTTCTCGGTCAGCTACTTCGCGCTGCGCCGCGCTACCTTTGAGCTGGAAGCCCTCGCGCTGTTCCTCTCGGGCATCGGCGCGATACTCCTTGCCCGACAATATGAGCAGTCGGCGTATATGCAGATTGTCTCCACCGTCGTCGGCTTCGTGCTCTTTTGTATCATCATCAAGCTGATTGAAAATCCCGACACCCTCTACCGCTTCCGCTTCTTCCTGATGGGCGGCGCGGTGCTGCTGCTTGCCGTCAGCATTGTCTTTGGTAAGGTTACCAACGGCGCGGCAAACTGGATTTACATCGGTCCGCTGTCCTTCCAGCCCTCCGAGCTGGTCAAGGTCATTTATATCCTGATCGGCGCCGGCGCGCTTGATAAGCTGAATACGCGCAAGGATTTGTTTATCTTCATCGGCTTTTCCGTCGTCTGCGTCGGCTTGCTTGCCATCATGCGCGACCTCGGTACCGCCCTGATTTTCTTTATCACCTTCCTGCTCATCGCGTTTATGCGTTCGGGCGATTTCAAAACGATTATCCTTGCGGTGTCCGCCGCAGTGTTCGGCGGCGTCTTTGCCGTTCGCTTCATGCCCTATGTCGCCGACCGCTTCAAGGCGTACCGCCATGTCTGGGAATACGCCCAGAATGAGGGCTATCAGCAAACCCACGTCCTCACCTTTATCGCCAGCGGCGGTCTGTTCGGCGTCGGCGTCGGCAACGGCTTCCTCAAGCAGGTCGCCGCGTCCGAAAGCGATTTGGTTTTCGGTCTTGTCGCGGAGGAAATGGGCATCATCGTCGCCGTCACCCTCGCGCTTGCCGTCGCGCTCTTAGTCGTCTACGCGCGCGCGATTACCACCCGCAGCAGAAGTACCTTTTACGCCATCTCCGCCTGCTGCGCGGCAGGTCTGCTGGTCGTGCAGCTCACGCTGAATATCTTCGGCGCGACCGACCTGCTGCCGCTCACCGGCGTTACCTTCCCCTTCATCAGCGCCGGCGGCTCGAGTATCATCTCCTGCTGGGGACTCATTGCCTTCATCAAGGCAGCCGACGAGAGAACCTATTCGATGAAGAGATAACCCATAGGGGACAGGGGCTTTTGTGTGAGCCGTTCCTGCGCCCTTACCCAGATAAAGGGGTGTATGTTTTATGAAACGTGTGCTCAAGCGCAGCACATTGATTTTGATTTTGACAATTGTATTTATCGCCGGCGCGTCGTTTTTCTGTGTTGAGCTGGTGCTCAACGCCGACGACTGGGCAAATCAGCCCTACAACGCGCATATCTCCGGCAACGGCGGTCTGGAACAGGCAGGCGCCATCTACGACCGCAACGGCGCCGTCCTCGCCAAAACCGAGGGCAGCGACCGCGTGTATCACGATGATTTCAGCGTCCGCGCAGGCTTGCTGCATACGGTCGGCGACAACAGCCTCAACATCTCCACCGCCGTCCAGAGCAAGTACCGCTCGCAGCTGACCGGCTACAGCCTGATTTGGGGCTTGAATATGCCGCAGTCGCTGCGCACCTCTCACGATATCACCCTCACCGTGGACGCCGCCGCTTCCGCTGCTGCCTACAACGTGCTCAGCGACTACGGCAAATCCGGCGCGTGCGTGGTTTTTGATTACCACACCGGCGAGGTGCTCGCTTCGGTCAGCACCCGTTCCTACGATCCCGCCAATCCGCCGGAAATCAATCAGGACAACGAGAGCGAGTACGAGGGCGTGTATCTCGACCACGTGCTTTCCTCTACCTATACGCCCGGCTCCATCTTCAAGCTGGTCACCGCCGCGGCGGCGATTGAGTATATCCCCGATATTTTCGAGCGCACCTGGTACTGCGGCGGCAGCGAGGAAATCGGCGGCAACGACATCACCTGCGTCGACGGCGAAGCCCACGGCTCGCTGGATTTTTACGGCGCGATGTCACAGTCCTGCAACATCGTCTTTGCCGAGCTGGCAACCGAAATCGGCGCGGAGCGCATGACCGCCACCGCCGAGAAGATGGGCATCAACCTCAGCTACGAAATCGACGACGTCAGCACGCCCGCCGGTCACTACGACGTTTCCAAGGCGAGCGTCAACCAGCTGGCGTGGTCGGGCGTCGGTCAGTATGAAAACAAGG
>JAFUUV010000248.1 GCA_017471345.1 Ruminococcus sp. | reverse complement strand
GACTTTCTACTTTTTAATAGCGCCGTAGGCGCGTCAAGATTGTATAAGACGGCAATTGCGCTTTTGCGCAATTGGAAAACGCGCCAAGCGTTTTCTCTCTGATAGAAAGTTGTCTACTTTCTATCAGAGAATAGTATTAATGGGGTTTCTTTGACAGAGCCTGTTGTAAGGTTTGGTCTCGACCAAACCGCCGCCAACCGCAGAAGCGTTTGGTGGTAAATCCGGCGGTTCGGTCAGCGCTGCATGGGTGTTGTCCCAAATCAAAGATTTGGACAACACCTCAAAGACCGAACCCTACAGAACGTTATGCATGATTCACACAGCGACGGAATTTCCTTGATAGAAACACCTTGGCTGGTAGCCGAAGGGGATCCTTGCTCTGCATGGGTGCGGTGCCCAAAATCAGAGATTTTGACCGCACCTCATCGACTATTTGCTTCGCGATTTTGCCCTTCGGGCACCGCTCAGGATGACAGTGTTGTATATTGGGTTTCGATGAAAGGTGCGTCGCGTAAACGCGACTGTTCCGTTCGCAGCGCGCCAAAGTACGCGTGCTAAAATAAACAGGAACAGCCCTGAGCAAAAGCTCGGGGCTGTTCCTGTTTAGAGAGATTATTTTATAAGAAAGGAACTGATTTATATGATGGACTTTCGTCCCGTTGTAGGAGAATATAAAAAAGGAGAAAGAGAAAAAATGTTCATACATCAACGAGCGGCTGCTCTGGCAACATCCATGCTGTAAATCAACCTGTCCTTGGCAACCATCGTAATGGATACGTGCGGCGCAAATTGGTTGAACATGACCAAAAAGCTCTCGTTGCCGCCGTCATGCATACCTGTCACAATGCGTCCGACGTTGTTCTCGCTGACAAACTGCGCTGCTGCCGCAGGCGCGTAGTCACTGAAAATCACGGTCATATCCGCTCCGTTTTCCTTGGACGTCTGATGGAGATATTCCAGCACACCTGAAATCTGGGTGTAGTCCTCTGTTGGCTTGAGGACGCTGAGCACGCGGAGTGCACATTCCTGCTCCTGTGCGATTGCCGCGGCGGTTTCGATAATTCTGTCGCAATCATACTGACCGGTGACGCAGGCGAGGATGGACGGCTTTTTGCTGTTCATGGGTTTCGCACCCCCTTTCTTGACTGTGACATTATCATACAACCCGAATATGTTGAAAATATATTGTGAATGTGAAGTATGGGTGAAAGTTTTTTGAAAATCGCTTGTGAGATATCGTGAGAATACAAGAGAATTCGTAAGAAAAACAGAGTGTTCGCGGTGATAAATGAAAAATTTCCGAAAAAGTGTTGACAACGGCTTTCGGTTGCGCTATAATCATAAGGCACGAAAAAGAATTAGGAGGAATAAATATGTCAACATATTTAGCTAAGAAAAGCGAAGTTGAACGCAGCTGGTATGTCATCGACGCGGCAGGCAAGCCTCTCGGCAGAGTGGCGGTGCAGGCGGCGGTGCTCCTCAGAGGCAAGCACAAGCCCACCTTCACCCCCAACGTGGACTGCGGCGATCATGTCATCATCATCAACTGCAAGGACGCTGTGCTCACCGGCAACAAGCTCACCCAGAAGAAGTGGCAGCGCCACACCGGCTATATCGGCCATCTCAAGGAAACCCGTTACGATACCCTCATGGCTACCCGTCCCACCAAGGCGATGGAGCTTGCCGTCAAGGGTATGCTTCCCAAAAATACGCTCGGCAGAAACGCTCTCCTCAGACTCAGACTCTTTGAGGGCGCTGAACACAACCATGAGGCGCAGAAGCCCCAGCCGTTTGAAGCATAAGAAGGAGGCAGAACAGTATGTACGATAAGACACCTTATTTCTACGGCACAGGTAGAAGAAAAAGCTCCGTTGCCCGCGTAAGACTTTATCAGGGCACCGGCAAAATCACCATCAACGACCGTGACATCGACGATTACTTCGGCCTTGACACCCTCAAGCTCATCGTCAGACAGCCTCTCGCCCTCACCGAAACCGACGAGAAGTTCGACGTTGTCTGCCGTGTCGCAGGCGGCGGCGTGACCGGTCAGGCAGGCGCCATCCGTCACGGCATCGCCAGAGCGCTCCTGCAGTATGACACCGAAGCCCTCCGCGGCAAGCTCAAGAAGGCAGGCTTCCTCACCCGTGACCCGAGAATGAAAGAGCGTAAGAAGTACGGCCTCAAAGCCGCCCGTCGCGCACCGCAGTTCTCCAAGAGATAACAATTACATTTGTTATG
>JAFUUV010000247.1 GCA_017471345.1 Ruminococcus sp. | reverse complement strand
GGCACACCCCTGTCCTTCAGCTCCTGCATTTCCTTGACAAAATTTTCGACGCTGAACGCAACACCGTTGCCGATAATATTGGTGATATTCTGATGAAAAACGCCGGAGGGAAGCTGGTGCAGCGCGAATTTTCCGTATTCATTAATGATGGTGTGACCGGCGTTGGCGCCGCCCTGAAAACGGATCACAATGTCGCTGTTATTGGCGAGAACATCGGTAATTTTACCCTTTCCCTCATCTCCCCAGTTAGCGCCTACAATTGCTTTTACCATGGTGATTTCTCCTTTTTATTCACGATAAACGACTCAATATGTCATTATACGTTGATTTCGGGTGTATCGGATGCGATATCCTTATATTTTTCAAGTGCGGGAGCAACATATTCCGCGAGAAAATCCTCTGTCTGTTCTTTGGCTCTGCCGGTGTATTTTTCCGGCTGCAGCAGAGCTTCAAGCTCTTCTAAGGTCACACCAAAGGCTTTATCTCCGGCAATACGCTCCAACAAATCGTTTTCGCCGCCTTCTTCCTTGATAACCTTGGAAGCCGCCATCGAATGTACACGAATGCGCTCGTGAAGCTGCTGACGATCTCCGCCCCTGTTTTTCACTGCGTCCATCATGATATTTTCGGTCGCCATAAAGGGCAGCTCCTTGCGCAGACGCTGCTCAATGACCTTGGGATACACCACCAGACCATCCGCAACATTCGCGCAGAGGGACAACACACCGTCGATGGCGAGGAAAGCTTCGGGAACGCTGAGACGTTTGTTGGCGGAATCATCAAGCGTGCGTTCAAACCACTGTGTAGCGGTGGTAAAATAGCCGTTGAGCACATCTACCATGACATATCTGGAAAGCGAACCGATGCGCTCGCTTCTCATAGGATTGCGTTTATAAGCCATCGCGGAGGAACCAATCTGGTTCTTCTCAAACGGCTCCTCTACCTCTTTCAAATGCTGCAGCAGACGGATATCATTAGAGAACTTCGCCGCGGACTGCGCGATACCGGCAAGAACGTTCAAAAACTGAGAATCCAACTTGCGTGAATAGGTCTGACCGGAAACAGGGAAACAGGCTTGATATCCCATCTTTTCGGCAATTTTTTTATCAAGCGCCTTGCATTTTTCATGGTTGCCGTCAAAAAGCTCCAGAAAACTTGCCTGAGTGCCGGTGGTACCTTTAGAACCAAGCAGCTTTGCCTTGGAGAGCTGATATTCCACATCCTCCAAGTCCATCAAAAATTCCTGAATCCACAGCGTTGCTCGTTTGCCGACGGTGGTAGGCTGCGCGGGCTGAAAATGAGTAAACGCCAGCGTCGGCAGCGCCTTATACTCCTTAGCAAACGCGGACAGGTTGCGGATAACCGTAATCAATTTATTGCGGATTAATCGCAAGCCCTCTGTCATGATGATAATATCTGTGTTGTCGCCGACATAGCAGGAAGTCGCACCAAGGTGGATAATTCCCTTAGCATTCGGACACTGCACGCCATAGGCATAAACATGAGACATCACATCGTGACGCACTAATTTTTCTCTCTCCTGCGCGACATCATAGTTGATATCGTCAGCGTGAGCTTTCAATTCGTCAATCTGCTCCTGTGTGACAGGCAAGCCAAGCTCCATCTCCGCTTCCGCAAGAGCAATCCATAATTTGCGCCAGGTACGGAATTTTTTATCGGGTGAGAAAATGTATTTCATTTCCTTGCTCGCGTAACGCGCGGACAAGGGTGATTCGTAACAATCCTTGCTCATGTTTTTCTTCCTTTCAAGCATCTTTACCCTGACACTTATTCTCAAAATTCATGCCGCCGCGTTCCTTGCCTTCCATGGTTTCATGGATAATCGAAGCAGGATACTCACCGGTAAAACAGCCTTGGCAAAAACCGACGGGTTTGTAGCCAATCATTTCATGCAGACATTCCACGGGCAAATAGCCGAGGGAATCCGCGCCGCTGAGCTTGGTGATTTCCTCAATGGTATGATTGCAGGCAATCAGTTCTCCACGGGACGGAATATCGGTTCCGTAATAGCACGGCCACATAAACGGCGGGGAGCTGATGCGCATATGCACCTCTTTGGCGCCGGCGTCGCGCAGCATCGTGACAATACGGTCTACGGTGGTGCCGCGCACAATGCTGTCGTCTATCATTACGACACGCTTTCCCCTGACCATATCAGCGACAGGGTTCAGCTTAATTCGCACGCTTTTCATGCGTTCAGACTGACTGGGTTTGATAAAGGTTCTGCCGATATAGCTGTTTTTGACAATCGCCTTTTCATACGGAATACCGCTTTGCTCCGCGTAGCCGATGGCGGCATCAATGCCCGACTCGGGCACGCCGATTACCATATCCGCATCTACAGGGAATTCTCGCGCGAGAATTCTGCCTGCCTGCTTGCGCGCCTCATACACGCTGACGCCGTCGATGAATGAATCGCTGCGCGCAAAATAGATATATTCGAAGATACAAATCGATTTTTTCTTCTCGCCGAAATCAGGCTTCATGGAACGCAGACCATCCTGGTCAATAATGATGATTTCGCCCGGCTCCACGTCACGTACAAACTCTGCGCCGCAGGCATCCAACGCCGCGCTCTCACTGGCAAATACATAGGAATCATTATATCTTCCCATGCAAAGCGGACGAAAGCCATGGGGATCACGCGCGGCAATCAGCTTTCGGGGACTCATGACGAGCAACGAATACGCTCCCTTGAGCTGCTCCATCGCACGCGCGACAGCAGTTTCGACATTATGACAATACAAACGCGCACGCGCAATCAAATAACAGATAACTTCGGAGTCGATTGTTGTCTGAAAAACCGCGCCCTTTTGCTCCAGTTCGCGGCGGATTTCGACCGCATTGGTCAGATTGCCGTTGTGCGCTACCGCAATGGTACCCTTGACATAACGCATAACAAGCGGCTGAGCGTTTTCAAGCACAGAGCCTCCTGCCGTAGAATAGCGGACGTGAGAGATAGCCATCTGACCACTGAGGTGATCCAAAATGCTGTTGTTGAACACCTCAGTCACAAGTCCCATGTTTTTATGATAGTCAACAACACCGTCATCCGAAACCGCGATGCCGCAGCTCTCCTGTCCTCTGTGCTGCAAAGCCAGCAGACCGTTATAACAGGCGTAAGCGGGATTGATGGTGCCGTCGCTGAAGATTCCGAAAACGCCGCATTCCTCATGCAGCCCTTCTTTTGTAAAACAATCAAAAGAATTATTCAAAATTTCACCATCCAAATCAATTGGGTTGCTTTTTTATTGTCCGAGTCCGATTCTCTTCATCATCTCAGCGTACGCTTCCTCTACGCCGCCCATATCACGACGGAAGCGGTCTTTGTCGAGTTTTTCCCGGGTATCAACATCCCAGAAGCGGCAGGTGTCCGGTGAAATCTCATCGGCAAGAATAATTGTGCCGTCGGGCAGTCTGCCGAATTCAATCTTGAAGTCAATCAAATCGACCTTACATTCCTTGAAAAACGCCACCATGACCTCGTTGATTTTCATGGTATAGGCTGCAATGGTATCGAGCTCGTCCTGTGTCGCAGCGCCGATAGCAATAATCTGACTGTCATTAATCATAGGATCGCCGAGTGCGTCGTCCTTCAGACAATACTCAAGCGTCGGGCTGGTAAAAGCCGTTCCCTCGGGAACACCAAAACGCTTGGAAAAAGAACCTGCCGCTTTATTTCTGACAATCACCTCAAGAGGAACAATTTCAACCTTTTTGAGCACGGTTTCACGGTCATTCAATTCCTCAACATAGTCGGTAGGCACGCCGTTTTTCTCAAGAAGCTTGAACATAAAGTTGCTCATTCTATTATTGACAACGCCCTTGCCGACAATGGTGCCCTTCTTCTCGCCGTTGAACGCGGTAGCATCATCCTTATAGGAAACGATGCAAAGTGCGGCATCATCTGTCGCAAATACTTTTTTGGCCTTGCCTTCGTAGAGCATTTCTTTCTTTTCCATCTGTGATTCCTCCAATTTTTACTGCAATTTGAAAATACCAATACGTATATATTATATAATAGTTTTGGAATTTTGGCAACCGTATAAGAATTAAAAACGAATTTTTCCGATTGAGATAAAATATTTTTCAATTAACTGTAAAATATTAGATAAATCGTGAATGACGGACAGATTTTTCTTCATGAAACGGCAAAACAAACAACGAGCTGCGGGAATTCAGGTTCAATATTGAAGCGTCGGGCTTGTCTTTTGTGTCGTAGTAATACTATTCTCTGATAGAAAGTAGACAACTTTCTATCAGAGAGAAAACGCTTGGCGCGTTTTCCAATTGCGCAAAAGCGCAATTGCCGTCTTATACAATCTTGACGCGCCTACGGCGCTATTAAAAAGTAGAAAGTC
>JAFUUV010000246.1 GCA_017471345.1 Ruminococcus sp. | reverse complement strand
GACTTTCTACTTTTTAATAGCGCCGTAGGCGCGTCAAGATTGTATAAGACGGCAATTGCGCTTTTGCGCAATTGGAAAACGCGCCAAGCGTTTTCTCTCTGATAGAAAGTTGTCTACTTTCTATCAGAGAATAGTATTACTCTTCTTCACCGCCATCGCTGTCGGATGTATCGGCGGAGGAGGACTGCTCCTCCGACTTGGATGCTTCATCGTTCTTTTTGCCGTAAGTGATGGAATAGGAATGGTAGGCGGTGTTTTCTTCCTTGCTGTCGTCCTCGTAGATGACCTGCGAGTCGTTGTCCGCCTCGTCGAAGCTGACGCCATGGTCATTGTCGTAAACAGACTTGTACAGCTCCTCGCGGTCAATTTCCTTGTCGTCGCTGTCATAGTAAACACGCCACTCGCGGACGGTGTAGGTTTTGCTTTCGGTTTCGCCGAGCTCGTTGTGGACGCGGATTTCATCCCAGCCGCCGGTTTTGACGCCCCAGAAGGTGGCGTAGAGCGTTCTGCCGTCAAGACGGCACTCCAAAAACATCTGGTAATCCGTCGGGTTGGAGAGCTTGAGATCAAGGTTGGGATAGTCAATCGTCGCGTCCATGCCGGCAGGCACATAGCCGGACGTCCATTTATGATTGTAGCGTTCCTCAATGTCAAGGTTGGCGCGGATGGCGGCATTATAAATGGTCGAGCTCGACTGGCAGATGCCGCCGCCGATACCCTCGGTCAGCTCGCCCTCTAAAATCACGCCGGCAGGCTTGTAGCCCAAGGATTCCAAATTGGAGTCGCCGGTGCACTCGTTGAACGACCACACGCCGTCCGGCTCGATAATCGAACCGTTGCAGGCGTCGAGCGAGATGCCCATATTGCTGGTGCCGTTTTCGCTGTTGGAGGAGTATGTCTGGTAGGTTGAGAGCTTGACGATTTTCTTGCTCAGCGTTTCGGCGTCAACCTCCGCCTCGGTGATTTCAACCTCGGCGGTCAGCTCGCTGACGCTGTTGCCGCGTGAAAACGCCTCGGTCAGCTTTTGGGTGAGGTCCTTGTCGTTGACCTTGATACCGCTGGTCGCTTCGGCAAACTCAAAGCGCACATCCTCGTAGGGATGGAATTCGGTGACATAAGCGTTCTTCGGCGCGGTGTCAATTTCTTCGCAGAGCTTTTCCACGTTATTCTGAATGGATTCCTGCTTGAC
Organism: Ruminococcus sp.; assembly: GCA_017471345.1. Classification (GTDB taxonomy): domain Bacteria; phylum Bacillota; class Clostridia; order Oscillospirales; family Acutalibacteraceae; genus Ruminococcoides. The sequence goes on along the minus strand of JAFUUV010000246.1, from coordinate 3,187 downwards.
GGTCGCCGTGACGGTGTAGGTGTGTCCCTGCTCGCCTGTGGTTTTCTGACCGCCTTCGGCGTCTGCCTTTGCCTGCTGCACCACCTCGTCGATGTTGAAGGTATAGTTGAAGTCAGACTCCTTGAGCTGGTAGTCCTTGCCGTTGATGGAGATATTGAAGGTAATCGGCGTGATGAAGCTTTCGGTATTTTTTTCTAGCAAAAGCTTCGCCTGCTCAACGGTTTTGCCGCTGATATCCACGCCCGAAACAACCGTACCCGCTTCGAAGGTAAAGACGACCGGCTCGGTCACCTTTGGCTCCTCCGGCTGCGGCGCGGGCTTGGATTGGTTGAGAAAAACAAAACCCGCCACACCGGCAGCGACTACAAGCGTTGCGGCGACGGAGGCAATTATAATAATGGTCTTTTTAGCGGAGGATTTCCGCTCCTGTGTATCGTCGCTGAAGTGCTGACCCGCGGCGACAGGCTTACCCGAGGAGATGTCGATGAACTCTTCGGGATGTTGATTATTGTTGCTCATCATTCACCCCTGTGTTCTGTGAATTAAAAAACCTATTAATTTACTGATGGTTACTCCTATTGTACAATAAATTTCCGTAAAAATAAATAGGTAAAATACAAATTTAACAGGTAACTTTTTCATCTTTTTTGTATAGTTTTAGTCACAAATTATGATTTACCTGTTGAAATCTGAAACAAATCAACGTATAATAGTAGTATGTACATCAAAATCAAAAATCATTCAGAACATTTCAGAGGATAGCTATGAAAATTTTAATTTTAACCGCTTCCACCGGCGGCGGTCACAAACGTGCCGCTGCGGCAATTGAAGCAAAAATCCACACCCTCAGTCCCGAGACCGAGGTCTGCGTTGTTGATGGCATGAAGGCGGTCGGCAAGTTCTACGACAAAACCGTCTGCAAGGGCTACCACATCATGGCGACCAAAACGCCGGAGATTTACGGCAAGCTGTACCGCCTGAGCGACGAGAGCAAGACCATCGCCAAGGTGGTGGTCAAATCCAACGAGATTATGGCCGACTATCTGCTTGAGGTGATTGAGAAGCACAACCCCGATATCATTATCATTTGCCACGCGTTTATCACCAACATGGTGTCGTATCTGAAGGGCAAAAATATGATTCACGCCAAGGTCATCAGCCTGATTACCGACTACGACGCGCACCGCACCTACGTTTCTCCGCATATCGACGCGTTTGTCATCGCCGTGCCCGAGATGAAGCGCAAGCTCTGCGAGGAGTACGACGTGCCGGAGGACAAGATTTATCCGCTCGGTATTCCGACCTTTGACCGCTTCTCCGTCAGCGAAACCAAGGAGGAGCTGTGCCGCCGCGAGCGGCTGGATCCCAACCGGCCGATTGTCCTGATGATGGCAGGCTCGTTCGGCGTGACCGGCGTGCTCGATTTTTACGAGCAGTTGGCGCAGACAAGCGACCGCCTGCAGATGGTCGTCATCACCGGCAGAAACATCCGCCTGTTCGACCACCTCGACAGGAAGATTCAGGAGCTTGGCACCGGCAAAAACACCAAGCTGCTCTACTTTGTGGACAATGTCGAGGATTATATGCACATTGCCGACCTGATTGTCACCAAGCCCGGCGGTCTGACCGTGACCGAGAGCATCGCCTGCCACCTGCCGATGGTGATTTACAGCGCCTTCCCCGGACAGGAGGCGGACAACGTTGATTTCCTGCTGCGGAAAAACGCCGCTGTGCTCGTTGACAAAGAGGACGGCGCACAGGAAATTCTCAAGCTGCTCGAATCTCCCGAACGACTGGAGGAGATGAGGGAAAACTGCAAGCGGCTGGCTTTGCCCAACGCCGCCGAGGATATCTTCCGCCTCGCGTGCAAGCTGTATGAGGAACGCGCATGAAAAAGCTTCCGGCTCTGCTGGCGGCAGGGCTGGCAATCTGCCTGACCGCCTGTGCCGCGTCAAACGGCTTTTCCGGCAGCGAGACGCTGTCCAAGGGCGTCAGCCGCGCCGCTGACGACAGCGTGACCTACCACTACGGCGCCGTCACCGAAGCGCCGACCTCCTACAACAACTTCGCGAACACCGCGACCGGCTTTTCGCTCAAGCTTTTCCGCAACGCCTATGCCGACGGTGTTACGGCAATATCGCCTGCCAACGCCTATCTGCAGCTCGGACTGCTTGCCAACGGCGTGAAGGGCAGCACACGCACGGAAATTTTGCTTGCGCTCGGCGCGGAGCTTGATTTGGATTCGCTCAACGCCTGTTGCTCCTATTTCAAGAGCCGCCTGCAGGAGACCGGCAAAGCCAAGGAGAATGACAAAACCGCGCCGATGACGCTTTCCGGCACCCTTTTCGCGCCGGAGCAGGCGGAGGTTCGCCGCGCCTTTTTGCAGCTGAACGCCGACTATTACGACGACGAGGTCATCCGCTACAATTATGAAACCGGCGGCGAAAAGCTGCGCGCGTATCTCGGCGACAGCTTCACCCTCGGCAAAGAGGACAGCCTCACGTCGTACACCAAGCTTTCCCTGAACGACGCGTGGCTCAATCCCTCGCTGCAAAGCGAGGAGTACACCATGCACTCCGGTGCCGCGACAGGTGTGTTGAAATATACGGCGCAAACGCCGCTGAAGGCGCTGTTTATTATGCCCGAAAGCGGCGATTTGGCGCAGTATGTCAAAACCTTTGACAGTGTGGAATACAGCAAGCTGCTCGACAGCGTGGACGTTACCAAGCGCGAAAAGGTTTCTCTCCCCTCTTTTCAGACACGGGGACAGACGACGGAGCTTTCCTCCAACCTTGCCCGTATCGGCTTGTACACGCTCTTCGGCGAGGACGCGGATTTCGGCGCGCTCAGCTTCACGGAAGAGCTGACGCTCAGCGCGTTTTATGACACGACGCCGTCGCTGACCGTGACCGCGCAGGGCATTACCGAAAATGCCGCCGCGACGCCCGACGCCGCGTCCGGCAATACCGCCGACACGCCCTTCCTCTTTCTCCTTGTCGATAACGAAACCAATCTGCCGATTTACATCGCGGCGGTTGCATAAGCATAATCGAGTAGGAGGGGGATTTGAAAAAAAAATCCCCCGACCTCTCACAACACCGTGCGTACGGTTCCGTACACGGCGTTTCCTTAGTTTTCACATACTTGCAGATAATAGCCGGTCAAGGATATATATCCGAGATTGGCT
>JAFUUV010000245.1 GCA_017471345.1 Ruminococcus sp. | reverse complement strand
AAAGGCTGCGTGATATTCAAAGAGCTGTTCCTTTGGGGTAAGGGGAAGTGTGCGGTTTTTTCAACATTTTTCCACATAACTGCTGCAAAAAAGAGGGCGCTGTGAAGTCGGAAGCTTTTAGCTTCGTTTCTTCACAGCCTCATTGTTTATGTTAACCGCAAGGATTGGATGGTTAAAATCAACGGTCAGCGTGTTGAAATGGGCGAGGTTGAGGTGCAGCTCGGAAAAATTGAGGACATTAAAACCGCAGTTGTCAAGGCTTTCACCGACGCTAACGGTCAGACCTATATCTGCGGTTATTTTACCGCAGATAAACCGCTCAGCGACGCCGGCATCCGCCGTTCACTGCAGAAAAAATTTCCGCCGTATATGATTCCGCGCTTTTTGGTGCAGATAGAAGAATTTCCGCTGACGCCCAACGGTAAGCTCGACCGCAAGGCGCTCAAGGAACCGAGCGCGTCGGATTTCCAGAGCGAATACATCGCGCCCGAAACCGTCAAGGAAAAACAGATTTGCGCCGCGTTTGAAAAGCTGCTCAACATCGAGAAGGTTGGCGTGAACGACGATTTCTTCGCGCTTGGCGGCGACTCCATTAAGGTCGTCATGCTGCAGGAAGAGCTGGAGGACTTCCACCTTTCCTCCTCGCAGATTTTCTCACTCAGAACGCCCCGGGCAATCGCCGGAAACGCACAAGAAGAAAATCAGATTGCCTTTACATATGAGGAAAAATCCGCCTATCCTATGACGGACGCGCAGCTGGGCATTTACCTTGCGAACATACAGGATCCGCAAAGCCTGGAATATAACAATCCGGCATCCATGTTCTTCCCGAAAGAAATGGGCGTTAATCCTGAAAAGCTTGCCGCTGCCGTTAAAAAGACCGCCGGGATGTATCCGTTTTTGAAGGTGTGCGCCAAGGTGATTGACGGCGTTCCCTGTGTTTGTCCGGTAAAGGAGATGGAGATCCGCGTAGACATGGAATCAACCGACGAGACTGACAAGGATAAGCTGTGTGCCGGCTTTGTCAAGCCCTTTGATTTTGAAAACGGTCCACTGTTCCGTTTCAAAATCTTTATCACGCCCGACGGGCTTTATTTCTTCAACGACGTACACCACCTGATTACCGACGGCACCTCCACCTCGGTTTTTATCGGCAATCTCGCAAAGATTTATGCAGACATCTCGCCTGATGAGGAAGAGGTCAACGGCTTTATGCTCTCCGACTATGAGATAAAGCTAAAGGACAGCGTGCGCTACACGGAGTGCCGCGCGTTTTATGACAGTATGCTTGCCGGTGTGGAGACCGACTCGAACCTCATTCCGGATCAAATTGACAATCCGCCTGAAAAAACAGGCGCTCAGCTTGTTCTCAGCCTGAAGGATTATCTGGACGCTTCCGGAATTGCCGAAATCTGCAAAAAGCGCAAAATTACGGAAAATTCTCTGTTTCTCGGCGCGTTTGCCTACGCGCTTGCCAAACAGGGCGGTCAGGAGCAGGCATTGTTCTGCACTGTTGAAAACGGCAGACATCTTCCCGAACTGAGAAATACCTACGGAATGCTCGTCCATACGCTGCCCTTCTGCGTCGATATTGACGAAAATTCTTCCGTTGGCGACTATCTGTCCGGCGTTCAGAAACGCCTGTTTGACTGTCTGAATCACGACCTTGTTTCGATTGTTCAGCTTGCAGGTGAATACGAGGTCAATTCCGATATTATTTTTGTTTATCAGGGAGAAATGCTCAACGGAACGGAGTTTGACGGCAGGTTTATCCCCTATCATATTCACAAATCCGGCGACGCGATGTCCAAGCTTTCGCTTGATGTGCTGAAACGAGAAAATGATTATACACTTTCCTTTGAATATCGAGCCGATTTGTATCTTGCGGAAACAATAGAGAACTTTGCGCAGCTTTACATCAATATTCTGAAAGGGATGCTTTCCCGTGAAACTCTGAATGAGATTGTTTTTTGCGATGAACGCGAAAAGGCGTTTTACCGTGCCGTCAATGATAATTCCCTTGTGTTTGACCGTTCTCTGACAATAGTTGACCTGTTCAGAAAGCAGGCTGCTCTGCATCCTGACCGCGTTGCCATCGGTTTTAAGGATAAAAAGCTGACTTATGCGCAGCTTGACCGCTATTCCGACAACCTCGCCGTCGTGCTGTCATCGTACGGCGTCTCGCGCGAGGTACCTGTCGGTATTATGGTAAAGCGCAGTGAGCTCTTCCCCATCTGCACGCTTGCCGTACTCAAGGCAGGCGGCGGCTGTCAGCCGCTCGACAGCAATTATCCGCAGGACAGACTGATGTATATGCTGGAGGATTCAAAGGCGCCGGTCGTCATTGCCGACGATGAATTAGCGCCGGTGATTGACGGATACAACGGTGTAATTCTCTCGGCAAATACTATCTATGATTTACCCGAAAACAACGGCGTCATCCTCACACCACCTGCAGCGGATTCGCTGTTCGCGCTGATTTATACCTCCGGCTCTACCGGCAAGCCAAAGGGCTGTATGCTGGAGCACCGCAACCTTGTCAATTTCTGTCTCGCATTCAATGAGAAATTCCAAGTAACGGAAAACGACCGGTTCGCGGCATACGGCGCGTTCGGTTTTGACGCTTCTATGCAGGACCTTTATCCGGCGCTCACTGCCGGCGCTTCTGTCTATATTGTACCTGAGGAAACGCGGCTTGACCTGGTAGGACTCAATGAATTTGTACTCGGTAATCAGATTACCATGATGGACTGCACGACCCAGCTGGGACGGCAGTATATCACCGCTTATCCCGACAGTCCGTATATGCGCACATTTACCGTCGGCGGTGAAAAGCTGGTGCCCTGCACACCGCCAAATTTCAGCTTTGTCAACACTTACGGTCCCACCGAATGTACGATTTATGTGACCGATTATGAAATAGACAAGGAATACGCGTCGGTGCCGATTGGAAAATCCTTCGGCAACTGCGATATTTATATTGTTGACAAACAAAACCGTCTGCTTCCTGCCGGTGCCGTCGGTGAGCTTGCTATTTGCGGCTATCCTGTCACGCGCGGTTATCTGAACCGTCCTGATTTGACAGAAGAAAAGTTTATTCCCAATCCCTTCTTCAACATGGAGGGCTACGAGAGAATGTACCTCACGGGCGACGTGTGCCGTTACCTTCCCGACGGCAATATCCAGTTCGTCGGCAGACGAGACGAGCAGGTCAAAATTCGCGGCTTTCGTATTGAGCTGACGGAAATTGAGCGCCGCATCCGTGAATTTGAGACCATCAGCGACGCGAGCGTTATCGCCAAGGATTTGCCCGGCGGCAAGGCGGTCGTAGCCTATGTCGTTTCCGAAAAACCGGTGGATATATCGGCGTTAAACAAATTTATCGCTGACGAGCTTCCCAAATATATGGTGCCTTCGGTGACAATGCAGATTGACAAAATTCCGCTCAACCCGAACGGCAAGGTTGACAAGCGCAAGCTGCCGGAGCCAGCTATTCAGAATAATGAAAGCGAAGAAGGTAAGCGCGCGCTCAACACGCTGGAGGAACAACTCTGCGCCATGGTCAGCGAAATCACCGGCTTTGAGAGCAGAAGCGTCACGGACAGCCTGGTATCTCTCGGACTTACCTCACTTACCACAATCATGTTCTCCGCCAAGCTTTATGAACGTTTTGGACTGAAAGCAGGTGTGACGGAGTTGATGGACGACGAGTGCACGCTGCTCACGGTGGAAAACAGCATTATTGAACATCTGCTCAGCGGAAGAACCGCGGCAGACACCGAAGCCATTTCGGGGGATATCAATAACATTCCGCTCTGCGCGGAACAGCTCGGCGTATATTACGACAGCGTCAAACGTCCCGATGCGCTGATTTACAACATTCCGATGAAATATACGCTGTCAAAGCGTGTAGATATAGACAAGCTCAAAAAAACGCTGGAAAAGATAATTGAAAACAACCCTGTTCTGACCTCTGTCGTCGTTCTCGACGGCAAGGAGATTGTGCAGCGTCAGATGGAGGACTTTGTCTGCGATATTCCTGTGCTCACCCTGCGTTCAACAGACGTTGCCGCGGAAGAAGCGGAGTTTGTCAAGCCCTTTAACCTTTCACGCGGACCGCTGTTCCGCTGTGAGATTATCAGCACCGAGAAGAACGTGCTCCTGCTCTTTGACGCGCACCATATCATCTTTGACGGACTGTCGCTTTCCGCCTTTATCAAAAAGCTCTGCGATGTCTATTCAAACGGCGCCGATGCCAAAGCAGGTGAATCTTATTACAGCTATATCGCTGAGGAAGCGCGTCTTGAACAGAGCGAACAAGGAAAACAGTCGCTTGCCTATTATCAAAAACTGTTTGAGGATTTTGAGAACGCATCCGACATCACCGGCGACCTCAACGGAAACGCTGATGAAGGTGTGCTGGGCGAAGCGCGTATCGATATGAAAGAAGAAACGGTCAACGCCTTTTGCCGCGATCACGCGACAACGCCTGCCGCGCTGTTCCTTGCCGCGACTGAGTACGCCGTCAGCCGTTGCACCGCAGACCGCCATGTGTATATCTCGATGATTTCCGGCGGCAGAGAGGATATCCGCTTCATGGATTCCTTCGGTATGTTCGTCAAGAGCCTGCCGCTTCACGGCTTTATCGACACCGAAAGAACCGCGGCTGAATTTGTGAGAGACACCTCCGCCGCCATGCGTGAGGCACAAAAAAACAGCGCGTATCCGTTTATCAAGCTGTTTGATAAATATGGCTTTACCTCAAAAATCAACTATGCCTGTCAATTGGGCGTCGACAGCGTTGCATCACTGGAGGGTGAGCCTGTCGCAGAAACCGTGATGACAAATCCGCTGCCTAAGTTTAACCTGTCCGTTCATATTGAGGACAGCGACAATGATAACATTGCAGTGAATGTGCAGTACAACACGGCGCTCTACAGCGAAAAACAAGCGCTGGTGATTGCCTCCGCCATCGCGGAAAGCGCCAAATCCATCATCAGCGACTCCGGTCAAAAGCTCTGTCAACTCAGTATGCTGACAGACGCGGACAGAAAAATACTCAAAAAGTTTGAAAACGGCGAAGAGACAGAGATAACAATTCCTCTGTATCACAAACTGTTTGAAGCGCGAGCCGCGGAAACGCCCGACAAAACCGCGCTGATTGCCTGTGACGCAACGTTAACTTACGCGGAGCTGGACAAGGCTTGCAACCGCGTGGCAAATTCGTTAATCGAAAGGGGCGTGTCGAAGGGTGACAGAGTGGCGTTCCTGCTGCCGCGTACCAGCCGCCGGATGATTGCGATGTACGCGATTCTCAAAACCGGCGCCGCCTATATCCCCTGCGACCCCGAATATCCCGACGAAAGAATCCGCTATATTCTTGAGAACAGCGAAGCTCGGTTTATTGTAACCGACAAAAATCGCGGCTTTGACAATGAAATCAATATTGAGGAGTTGCTCGCAAACAATAACGATTCAAATCCCGATGTGGAGATTTCTCCCGACGACACCGCATATCTGATTTACACCTCCGGCTCCACAGGCAGGCCAAAAGGCGTTGAAATCCGTCATGCAGGCATTGCGAACTACCTGGTTCCTCATCCGGGTAACGCGCATATTCACGCGCTGAAAAACGACGGCAACGTATATGTTTCCGTGACCACTGTTTCGTTTGATATGTCCCTGAAGGAAACCGCCGCGTCACTTTGCAACGGTCTCACACTGGTGCTCGCCGATGAGGACGAAACCAAGGATCCGGTGAAACTCTGTGAGCTGATGGAGCGCGTTCACTGCGACGTGATTAACGCTACGCCTTCACGTATTGAGCAGTACATGATGCTCGACCGTTTCAAGGCAGCGCTCGCAGAATGTCAAATTATTATGTGCGGTGGTGAAAAATACTCTCCCAAGCTGCTGGAGAATCTGAAAAAGGTCACTCACGCCCGTATTTTCAACACCTACGGTCCCACGGAAATCACCGTATCCTGCAACGCCAAGGAACTGACAAACGCTGAAACGGTCTGTGTTGGCAAGCCCCTGCTGAACGTCCGCGAATATATTGTTGACACCGACGGTAATCTGCTTCCCATCGGTATGACCGGTGAGCTGTATGTCGGCGGCACGGGCGTTGCCAAGGGTTATTGCAACAATCCTTCGCTTACTGAAAAGAGCTTTGCAAACTATAACGGCGAAAGAATCTACAAAACAGGCGACTACGCGCGCTGGACAGATGACGGCGACGTAGTGATTCTCGGCAGAAGCGACAATCAGGTCAAGCTCAGAGGACTGCGTATTGAGCTGGGCGAAGTGGAACGCGCCATCCTCTCCTGCGAGGGCGTTCATCAGGCAGTCGCCCTGATTCGCCCTGTCAACGGTGCCGACACGCTCTGCGCATGGTACAGTGCCGACAGCCTGACGGATGAAGCAGCGGTGCGCGCACACATTTCAAAACGGCTGACTGCCTACATGGTGCCTTCAGCGCTCATGCGCCTCGACGAAATGCCCCAGACGCCCAACGGTAAAACCGACGTCAAGTCGCTGCCGCAACCGGTGCTTTCTGTAGAGAACGCCTACAGCGAACCGGTGACAAGAGAGGAAAAAATTCTCTGTGATATTTTCTCCAACGTATTGTCACTTGAAAAGGTCAGCGCAGACGCAAGCTTCTTTGACCTGGGAGGCACTTCGCTGACAGTGACCGGCGTACTGGTGGAAGCCAACGAAAAGGGTTTAGAGATATCCTACGGCGATATTTTCGCGCTCAAAACACCGCGCGCCATTGCCGCAAAATGTTCGGATAAAGTTGAGTTTTCCGATGGTCTGGGCGATTATGACTATACCGTATTTGACGATATTTTACGCGGCAACCAACTGGAAGCGTTAAAGGAAGGCAAGCATCGTATCGGCAATCTGCTTCTCACCGGCGCGACAGGCTTCCTCGGTATTCACGTACTGAAATACTTTCTCGATAATTACAGCGGACACGTTTACTGTCTGCTGCGCGGCTCCAAGCACTCAAGCGCTGAGCAGCGACTCAGAGGTCAGCTCTATTACTACTTTGAAGATAATTTTGAACAGCTCTTTGAAAACAGAATCACCGTGATTGAGGGCAGCGTAACCGACAAAAACTGGTTTGACACGCTCAAAAATGAACAAATTGACACCGTTATCAACTGCGCGGCACTCGTCAAGCATTTTTCGGAAACCAACGATATAGAGCGCGTCAACGCTGACGGCGTGAAAAACCTGATTGACTTCTGCAAAGAGCACAACAGCATGATTGTACAGGTGTCCACCGGCAGCGTTGCCGGCGACAGAGTAAACGGCTATCCGTCCAGGGAGATTCCCTTCACCGAGCAGACGCTTTACTTTGGCCAGACGATTGACAATCAGTATGTTCACAGCAAGTTCCTGGCGGAGCGCTATGTGCTCGAAGCCATCAGAGACGGCGTAAAGGGCAAGATTATGCGCGTCGGCAATCTCGCGGCACGCAACAGCGACGGCGAGTTCCAGATTAATTTTGTCACCAACGGCTTTATGGGCAGACTGCGTGCCTATCTGGTTATCGGCGCTTACCCCTACAGCATGATGAATTATCCCGTTGAAATGGCGCCGATTGACGAAACAGCCGAGGCGATTGTCAGACTATCCGCAACGCCGGACAAGTGCTGTATTTTTCATCCGTTCAACAACCACTATGTTCCGCTCGGCGACGTGATTCTGCAAATGCGTAAAATGGGATTCAACATCCGGCTGACGGAGGATGAGGAATTTATGCGTATGCTGCAGAAGGCGCAGGAAACCCCCGAAAAAGCGATGAAGCTCACTGCGCTCCTTGCTTACGACAACAAGGACAGTTCCAAAATTGTTGAAATGATTGCCGCTGAAAATGAATACACCACGCAAACACTATACCGGCTGGGCTTTAGCTGGTCAATGACCTCACGTGAGTACATGAACAGCTTCTTAACCGCGCTCGACGGTCTGGGCTTCTTTGACACAGAGGAGGAGTTGGTATGACTTATCAGCGAAACGGCGCCTTGCTGGGCAAAAAATTCAGGGAATACCTCTTCCCTACCATTATCAGCAATATGTCCATCCTGCTCGCTTCCTTCGTTGACGGCATTATTGTTTCAAAGCTGATTAACGACGACGCTTTTTCGGCGGTCAATCTTGCCGAACCGGTGGTGCTGTTTATGCAGGCACTGTTCTTCCTGTTTGGCATCGGCGGCGCAATTTGTATTTCCATCGCCAAAGGGCAGCGTGACGAACACAAGGCAAACGCGGTGTTTACACTGTCATTCATCGCGTCCGTTGTGGTCTCCGTGATTGTCACCGTTGCGGGTATCCTGCTGATTGATCCTATTACCCGTCTAATGTGCAATGACAGCTCGCTATACGATTATGTGCGCAACTATGCGCTGTTTAACATCTGCGGCGCGGTGTTTATGATTGTCGTGCCGTATCTGGTGTTCATCGTCCGCACAGACGGTATGCCAAAGCTATCGGCGAATATTCTGCTAATATCCAACATTGTTAACTTGATTATGGATTTTGTTTACATAGGCGTGTTCAAAATGGATACCTCCGGTGCGGCACTGGCAACAGTGACCGGCTATGTGGTTGGCTTTGGTATGGAGCTGTACTACCTGCTGTTCTTCAAAAAGCGGACGCTGCGGTTCATTAAGCTGAAGAAGACGGATTTGAAATATCTTGGAGAGCTTAGCACCGGCGGTATCGCCTCGGTTGTCAACACGATACTATTATTTGTCAAGGCGCTTTTGCTCAACAAAATCGTCCTCGGCGCTACCGGCGCTGACGGTATGGCGGTTTTCTCGGTCTGCAACTTTACCGTCACGTTTATTTCCATGTTCATCACCGGCGGCAGCGACACCATGACTCCGATTGTCGGTCTGCTGTACGGAGAACGCGATTACAAGGGAATTGATATTGTGCTGCGCAAAACCTTTGTTTTCGTCAGTGTGTCCTGTGCGGTGGTGATTGCTGCAATCCTGCTCTTTCCACAGCTCTTGCTGCAGCTGTTCTCGGTTACAAATCCCGCGAGAGTAGCGCTTGGCATTCCCGCCGTACGCATTTTCTCGCTGAGCCTGATTGGAACGGGCGTGTGTTATGTGATGATGAACTATCTGCAGGCGACTAAGCAAAAAGCAATTTCGGTTACCATTACGTTTTTGCGCGGTCTGGTGATTACCGTACCGCTCGCGTATCTGCTAACAGGACTGTTTGGACTCAACGGCGTCAGTATGTCGTTCGTTTTGTCGGAAGCACTTACGGCAGCGCTGTGCTTCCTGATTTGCTTT
>JAFUUV010000244.1 GCA_017471345.1 Ruminococcus sp. | reverse complement strand
TAAACTACCTCGTCATAGCTGCCTTCTGCGGTACAAGTGGCAGGTACTTCGTTTTCGTGTACCGCTTCGGCAGGTGTATGCGCGAGTTTTTCAACCGGCTTTGTTTCTCGGCTCAGTTCTTCATGACAGACGGAGCAGTAAACTACTTCCTCATAGCTGCCTTCTTTTGTACAAGTAGGTGCTACTTCGTTTTCGCGTACAGCTTCGGCAGGAGTATGCGCGATTTTCTCAATCGGCTTTGTTTCTCTGCTCAGTTCTTCATGACATACGGAGCAGTAAACTACCTCGTCATAGCTGCCTTCTGCGGTACAGGTAGCAGATACTTCGTTTTCGCGTACAGCTGCGTCGGGAGTATGTGCGAGTTTTTCAATCGTCTTTGTCTCTCGGCTCAGTTCTTCGCCGCAGACAGAGCAGTAAACTACCTCGTCATAGCTGCCTTCTGCGGTGCAGGTAGCAGGTACTTCGTTTTCGCGTACGGGTTCGCCGGAAGTATGTCCAAGGGCAGGAATTTCTACATAGGTTGTGTAATCACAACGTGAACAGGTGTCGTAGGCTTCCCAGCCCTTTTCGGTGCAGGTTGCCGCCTGTGCAGCGTGATGCGCTAAGTCATGTCCGAGGGCAGGAACGTCACGTGTTTCAACTGCGCCGCAGCGTGAGCAGGTGCGCGTTTGCTTACCCTTCTCGGTGCAGGTGGGATTTGTTGTCTGTTCCCATTCGCTCCAAGTGTGATTGCAATTGATTTCGGCTGCAGCGCCGAAGGTGTAGCTCTGCGAGGCGATAACGATGGCGTCATCCTTACCGTCTTCCCAGATGACAAGCTCTACCTTCATCTGTGTGCCGGTATTGGCGTCATCCAGGTTGAACACGCCGCAGATAAACTCTTTAATATTATTCTTTACATCATTATAGGTTACGCTGCCGAGTCCTGCCGCCTCTAAAAGATAGACAGGATTGTTGGCGGCAACATCTGTCGGGAACAGGAACGCGACATTATACGCGTTTCCGTATCCGTTATACGCGCCGTAAAGTCCGAAGCTTTCGGCTTTGATGTTTCTGTCAAATACAACACGGTAATCCGCTTTCCGGTTGCCGTAGTATTCAGCCGTCGCTTGTTCGGGTTCTACCGCGGTGAACTTATATACCGCGTCAAGCTTCGGCAGAATCTTGACAGGTTCCTCGTTGAGTTGGTTGTAAGCGTAGACCGGTATGTTGGTTTTTGACGCTTCCTCTGTTACCGTTACGGCAGGAAGCTTCGGAATCTCAACATATGTGGTATAATCACAGCGCGTGCAAGTATCATACGCTTCCCAACCGACGCTGTCGGCTGTCGGCGCCTGTGCCTCGTGACGCTCCAAGTCATGTCCGAGGGCAGGAATCTCGTCAGTTTTTTCGTCTGTATAGGTTTTGCCTTCGAAAACTGCCGTCGCCGTAATCTTGCGCTGACCGGAAGCGGTACAGCTTGCCGGCGCAATTTCAACTTCGTCGATTTGCGCTTCAACGGTCTGCACAACCGATGAATCGTCGTCAGCGGTGAAGGAAGCTGTCGCGGACGATGTTCCATTCCAATTCCACTGCGGACCGGAGAAGGTACGCTGTGTTTCCAGATACTTTGCCGTATAGGTTACATCAGCTGTAACCGCTGATACCTCCGGAGTCCATCCGTCAAAGGTATAGATAATATTGTTGCTGACCGGTAAAGACGGGCGGTCGCCCTGATATTCCGGAATTGCACCGAACGGTACGCTCGGATCAGAGTAGAGGAGCGTACCGTCAGTATTAATCCATTTTACAGTATAACGAATACTGTTGATTTCGTTATAGGAGTGAATTGAAATAGGAGTGTATTCCGTGTGAAGTAAACCGGAAGCGTCCTTGTAGTTGATATAGCCTCTGAAGTAATAGACTTTATCAGGACGGGACGTGTTGAGGTTAAAGGTATAGGTCAGACGATTATCGGTATAGCCGATAACATGACGTTTCACGGAACCGTTTGCCGTCACCATGCTGTCCTCAGACGCGCCAATGGCAGAATCCGCAGTGTAAAGGAAGCCTGCCTGCGCCATTGTCCAGTCCTCGGGAATGTAATACTGCATGGTATGCGAGAGGACATACTTGTCCGCATTTTTTGAACAGAAAACCTGGGTGAAGCCAATGAAGGTTTCATGGTCGATTTCCGTATCGCCGTAGACCGCCTCAAGCACAACATCATCGCTGATACCGCGAAGGAGCGTATATACATTGGTATAGCCGCAGATGGTGCCGTTGAGTTTCCAATACTGGAAATACTTTCCTTCGATTTTGGGAGCAGAAAAGATTTTGGCGTCGCCAAGGGTACCGGTCTCTTGTACCGGATCCTTCAGCTCTTTGCCTGCACCATCAATAAATCTGAGCGTAATCGAATAGGTATTATCCTCTGCCGCGGTATAAACAGGCACAACAATCACTTCGTCATTGCCGTTCATCGCCGCGCGGATAGACGCGTCTGTCGCCTTAACGCCGGTGGGATTGCCGTCGTCATCCGCAAGCTGCCATTCGCGGAAGGTATAACCCATCTTGTTGGGGCTGCTCGGGAAGAAGATCGGCTCGGGATTTGACTCGCTATAGGTATGCGTCCAAAGAATCTGCTGATAAGCGTTGCGGAATACCACAAGCGCTGTCGTATCGTCGGATGCAACAGGCGTATAAATCGCGTTAAGCCTGACATCATTGACAAGTACAAACGAATAATCCTTTTCGGTGGACACAATATTGCGGGACGCGTTTTCCCAATAAAGGAACTTCATCGAAGTGTCGGTGTAGGAAACAAAAACTCTTTCTCCCGCATTGAAAGAATACTTCGCGGAGTTTGCCTGCGTGCTTCCGTCATTGACCTTGAAGCGCGAGCCGTTAACCGCAACGTTAAAGACGCTCTCGGTGCTGCGGTCAAACAGCGCGATCAGAGACACATCCTCCGTTACGGTAAAGGTATAAGACTGCTGACGGCTCAGACAATCTGTGTACCCCGTGTCGCTGTCCCTGAACCAACCGACAAAGGTGAAGCCCTTCTTAGGAAAAGCCACAACAACAGCTTCGCTTTCGCTGTCATATTCACCGCCGCCCTTCAGTTTGATAAGGGACGATCCGCCGCTGCGGAGCCTGGAGCTCAGCGCGACAGTGAACCGTGCTTCAGCGTCAACAGAAGTGTCATCGCTTGGAGCGTTCAGGTTCAGCGTGTCTGCCGGCGCCTGTCCAACAGGGGCTGCTGCATTTTTTTGCAGATAGACATTTCCGAGATTCTCTTCCTGCGTGTTTTCGTTCGCAGAACTGCCGAGAGCAACCGCTTCATGGGTATGCTCATGAGCATGATTTTCCTGCGCGGAAGCTTCATCAGCGTGCTCGTTCAGAAGATTTCCTGCCGAAGAAACACCGTGAGAATGCTCGTTTTGTGTGACTGAACCGGCTTGATCCAAAACCGTCTCCTGCGCTGCCGGTTCCGTCTGCGCCGCGCCAGCACTGAACGGAACAAGCGTGAGCAGCATGAGACAGGTCAGAAGACAAGCGGTCAGTCTCGCACACGTTTTTCTCATTTTTTACCTCCTTTTCATTTTTTGATGGAACGTGAGTATTGTATTTGCATATCATGTTTTCTGTCTTAAAAGCGTTAAGGGCACCGCATCAGCTGCGGTACTGCCCGAAAATAATGCTCTTAAGACGAAAAACCGGCCACAGTATTTGTCTAATACTATTCTCTGATAGAAAGTAGACAACTTTCTATCAGAGAGAAAACGCTTGGCGCGTTTTCCAATTGCGCAAAAGCGCAATTGCCGTCTTATACAATCTTGACGCGCCTACGGCGCTATTAAAAAGTAGAAAGTC
>JAFUUV010000243.1 GCA_017471345.1 Ruminococcus sp. | reverse complement strand
GCTTTGCCGTGAGAGCTCGCGCATGGTTTGCACGCCGTCATAAGTGCGCTCGGCAGAGGTAAAGTCAGCAGTATAGATGATTTTTTCCAGCAAGCTCATGCCGGATCTGCCGGTTGTATGATAACGAATCGCGTTGATGATATCCGGATGATGAATGCCCAAAACATCGTGCACATACACGCTTCCACTGATGCTGTGCCATAGCTTTGGGGCATTTTGCTGCACACTGTCTAAGATTATACCACCGTCTGACATAATTTGCAACTGCTCATCACAGGAAAATTCCTTAGTAATGTCATGCAGAATTCCGGCGGTATAGGCAAGCTGTTCGTCACAGCCGTACAGACGCGCGAGTTCAACCGCTTCCTGCGCGACGTTGACGCTGTGAACGTAACGGTGGTCGCTCATTTTTTCACGGATAATTCCCTTATAGTCAGGTGTTGTCAAATGAATCACTTCCGAGTTGTTTATTTCTTCTTTGTCTTAGGCAAAACAATCTTCGGCTCTTTGGGATTGGGACGATAAAGAACGAATTTGGAGCCGATGACCTGCACCACGTCAGCTGTACATTTCTCCGCTAAATAATCTGCTGCCTCCCGCGAGGAATAGACGCTGGTTTCCAACACCTTTCCTTTAATCAGCTCGCGCGCTGTCAGGGCGGTATCTGCCTGCATGATGATATTATCCGTCATCTCACCTTTTCCGATAATAAGAATCGTTTCGTAGGAATTGGCAAGACCTCGAAGGTATGCCCTTTGTTTACTTGTTAACATATACTTCCCTTCCAATCAGCCCAAACGCTCACGCAGTGCTTCCTGCAGCTTGCGCAGCGCCTTTCCTCTGTGGCTGACCTTATCTTTTTCCTCGCCGCTAATCTGGGCAAAGGTTTTTTCGCCGAAAAAGAAAATCGGATCGTAGCCAAAGCCTCCGTCACCTATGAATTCATAGCCGATTTTTCCCTCGCAGATTTCTTCGATTTCAATTTTAGAACCGTCCGGCAGGATACAACAGATGGCGCACGTATAATGCGCACCGCGTTTTTCATCCGGAACGCCCTGTAATTCCTCCAGTATTTTTGCGGTTCTGTCCTCGTCCATCACACAATCCTCGGGACTGTAGCGCGCGGAGAAAATTCCCGGTCTGCCGTTCAGGGCATCGACACAAATACCGGAGTCATCCGCCACAGCAGGCATACCGGTTTTCTCATAAGCGGCGTTGGCTTTGAGAAACGCGTTTTCGAGAAAAGTAGTGCCTGTTTCTTCCACTTCGCCGAGCACTACGCCCGCATCCTTTGCGGATACCGCTTCAATGCCAAGCGGTCTGAGAATCCGCTCCATCTCCACAAGCTTTTTTTGATTATTCGTCGCGATAATAAATCTCATTCCTCGCTGTCCTCCGTTTTCGCAAATAGTGCCCGTGCGAAGTCCTGCGCATTGAACGGCTGCAAATCATCAATCTGTTCGCCGACGCCGATAAACTTGACAGGGATACCGAGACCGTCCTTGATGGCAAGCACAACACCGCCCTTTGCGGTACCGTCAAGCTTTGTCAGGACAATGCCGGTGATACCTGTCGCCTGGCGGAACTGCTCCGCCTGATTGACAGCATTTTGACCGGTTGTCGCGTCAAGCACCAAGAGCTTTTCCTTTGCAGCGTCCGGCAGCTCACGGTCGATGACACGGTTAATCTTTGCAAGCTCATCCATCAGATGCTTTTTATTATGCAGTCTGCCGGCTGTATCGCAGATAATGACATCCGCGTGACGTGCTTTTGCGGCGGCAATCGCATCAAAGATGACAGCGGCAGGATCGCTTCCCTCGTTCTGCTTGATAATCTCACAGCCGCTGCGTTGTGCCCAGATATCAAGCTGATCGATGGCAGCGGCACGGAAGGTATCCGCAGCGGCAAGCAAAACGCGTTTGCCCTGAGAGCGCAAGGAGTTGGCAAGCTTGCCGATAGTCGTTGTTTTGCCTACTCCGTTGACACCGATGACGAGGATAATGGAGGGAGAAGTGGAAAGATCAAGTTCTTCTCCGCCGGAGAGCATCTCTGTGATGATTTCCTCCAACAGACCGTTAATCTTTTCAGGATTGGTAATGCCTTCTTTTTTGACGCGCTTGCGCAGTTCATCGCAGATTTTTTCCGCGGTGGGCACACCGACGTCTCCCATTACCAACAGCTCCTCTAATTCCTCAAAGAGCTCTTCATCAATTTTGGTAAAAGACTTGAGCATGGACTCGATTTGTCCCATAACCGCTTTTCTTGTCTTTTTCAGACCTTCTTTAATTTTACTGAATAATCCCATAATGATGTTCCTTTACTTTGAATCTATTCCTAACTTTGACGCGACCTCTGTGGAGCGCAGCTCCAAAAGCTTAGATATGCCTTCGTCCTGCATGGTCACGCCGTACAATACATCCGCTTCCTCCATGGTACCGCGGCGGTGCGTAATCAAAATAAACTGCGTGTTGTCCGTCAGTCGGCGCAGATAGCTGGCAAATCGGAAAACGTTGACGTCATCAAGTGCCGCTTCTATTTCGTCCATGACACAGAACGGTGCCGGACGCACCTTCATAATCGCAAAATACAACGCTACGGCAACAAGCGCTTTTTCACCTCCGGAAAGCGCGTCGAGGTGAACAACAATTTTACCGGGCGGATGTACCACAATATCAATGCCGCTGGTCAGGATATTTTCAGGGTCAGCCAGTGAAAGTGAAGCCGTGCCGCCTCCGAAAAGCTCTTTGAAGGTTTCGGTAAAATTACGGTTGATTTTGTCAAAGCTCTCCACAAAAACTTCCTTCATTTGCTTGGTGAGCGTCAAAATCAGCTTTTCAATCTCTGCCTTTGATTTTTCAATATCCGCTACCTGCACACTCATGAATTCATATCGTTCGGAAACCTCTTTGTATTCCTCAATAGCGCCGACATTCACCGAACCAAGCGCCTTGATGCTCTGTTTGAGCTCTGTCAGACGTCTTTGCGCTTTGGGAGGATCGTCTATCCGGATTGCGGTTTTTTCCGCCTCGCGCTTGGTGAGCTCGTACTCCTCCCACAGCTTCGAAATGATATGATTATAATCCTTTTCAAGATTCAGCTTCCGCTCTTCCAAACGCGCAAGCTCTCTGCCTGATATCTCGCGCTCGTTTGTTTTATCCTTCTCAATCTTCCGGATTTCTACACTGCGCTTTTCAAGTTCATCGCGCTGCCGGTTGATGGAATCAACCTGTCCGGTCAGCGATTGCTGAGAATCCTCTAAGCTGCGAATAGTCTCCCGCAAATCGGCAATGGCGGTATGGCGGTTTTCTATTGTCCGTTCAATTTGTTCAATTTGTACGAGCAGCGCCGCTTTTTTCTCTTCGTTATCTGTACCACTGTTTTTGGCAAATACAATTTCGGCATTTAAGGCGTCAATATCCTTTTGTGCCTTTACGATTTCCAGCTGAACTGCCTGTAAGGAATCCGACAATGCCTCGCGTTTTTGCGTCAATTCGGCACGACTGCCCGTGACAGTATTGACCTTTTCCTCCGCGACAGAAATGCGGCGGTTGAGAACAGCGAGTGTTTCTCGGGCTTCTTCTCGATTCTTTTTCAGTGTTTCTATGCGGTGAAGACAATCGTTTATTTCCTTTTCGGAATTATTGATGGCGTCACGCGTATACTCATATTCGGTATCGCAAGCCTTGCTTTCTGCCTGTATACGGGCAAAATCCTGCTGACAATTGGCAAGCTCGGCACGTGTACCAAGCAGTTCTGCTTCAATGGCGGCACATTCACGCCGAATGCAATCAGATGCTTCTTCGGCTGCTTTTGCCTTGGCAATCAGCGTTCCCGTCTGTATCCTGAGGTGTTCAATCTCAGCGGCACGGCTGAGAACACCGGTGCTGCGCAGCTGAGAACCACCTGTCAGGGAACCGCCGGCATTGACAACCTGACCATCCAGCGTTACCACGCGGAAACGATAGGCATAGCGTTTCGCGATAGCAGCAGCGCTGTTCAAGTCCTCGGCAATCACGATTTTTCCTAACAGTGAACCGAGAATATTGCGATACTTATCTTCGCAGCGACACAAATCCGCCGCGATGCCGATAAAGCCGTAGCAGTCATGCAGCCCATTCTCCCGCAGTTCACGGGACTTGATAGTATTCAAGGGTAAAAAGGTGGCGCGTCCGCCATCGGTGGATTTTAAAAAACGAATTGCCTGCTTTGCGTCCTCGTCATTTTCCACCACGATATTTTGCATGGAGGAGCCGAGAGCGGTTTCAATCGCAACCGCATATTCCGACGGAACCGTGATAACGCGCGAAACCGGACCGCAAATACCTCTGAGTCTGCCTTGCTTTGACGCGTTGACAACCGACTTGACACTCTTGGAAAAGCCTTCCAGATTGCGTTCAAGGTTTTCCAGAAAAGATATCTTCCTTTGGTGCTCACGTACATCCAGCGAAAGCTTATCGCTTTCTCCTTTTATCTCATCGCGTTTCTTGTTTTTCGTCTCACGCTTCATTTCCAATCCGGAAATCGCGTTTTTGGCAGAAGAAATCTCGTCTTGAACAGTTCGTGCCTCTTCGGCGTATTCCAGCCGCATCTGCGACAAATCCGTCAGACGGGCTGTTTGTTCGTCTCTTGCGGCTTTCAAATTTTCAATGCGGTCAGTCAGCTCGTTAATGCTGCTGTCCGCTGTCATGTCAATGACACGCGCGTCCGCGGATTGTGTGGTCAGTTCGGAAAGCTCTGCCGTCAGTTCCTGCAGCATATCGCCGCTTCTGCCTGCATCGAGATTAATGGCGTTTAATTGCTCAGACATTTGCGCGTATTCACGCTGTTTACCGATTATTTCAGCATCAAGAACAGCGATATACTGCTGTTTTTCGGCAATTATCTTCTCGAACTCATTGGCGTTCAAATCAGTTTGCTCTATCTCGCCGCGCAGACGCTCAATATTTTCTGTGTTGTGCAGTATATCATTTTCAGCAACCGAAATTTCCGCTCTTTTGGCGGCGATTTCTGCATCCATTTCGGAAACGCGTCGACGACACTCCTCGGCTTTCGAGAGTAAGTCGCCGTTTTGAAAATAAATTTTTTCTGTTTCCGTCTGCAGTTCCTCTAACGTCTGTTCCGCTTCCTCATATTGCGAACGGGCAATCGCTATTTTTTCTTCCTGTTCTTTCAGGCTCGCCTGTGATTTGTCTAATGTCAGCAACCAGATAGCAATTTCTAAGCCGCGTTTTTCTTCCGCGTAAGTGAGAAATTTCTGTGCCTTTTCCGATTGCTTTTTTAACGGTCCGACTCGCTCTTCCAATTCAGTGACAATATCGCGCAAACGCAAGAGATTATCCTCTGTATTTTTCAGCTTGCGTTCCGCGTCAATTTTGCGGTAGCGATAGCGGGAAATACCTGCCGCTTCTTCAAAAATCTCGCGTCTGTCCTCGCTCTTGGAAGAAACAATGCTGTCAATCTTTCCCTGTCCTATCATGGAATAACCGTCTCGTCCGAGACCGGTGTCCATAAACAATTCATTGATATCCTTCAGGCGAACCGACGCTTTGTTGATCAGATATTCACTTTCACCGCTGCGATAATAACGTCTGGTAACCGCGATTTCATCGCCGTCAAAGGACAGAAAACGGTCGGCATTGTCAATATTGAGCGTAACCTCCGCGTAACCCTGACGTTTGCGCTTGTCAGTGCCGTTAAAAACAACGTCTTCCATTTTGGAGCAGCGCAGGCTTTTGGGGGATTGCTCACCCAATACCCAGCGAATCGCGTCGCTGATATTGCTTTTGCCCGATCCGTTGGGACCGACAACAGAGGTAATACCTTGCTCAAATGTCAGCTTCGTTTTATCGGGAAAGGTTTTAAAGCCCTGTATTTCCAGTGATTTTAATCTCAAACGCTCACCCCTATGCGGATTTCATATTTTGCCAGTGAATCATCAAATACAATATTCAAATGATACCCCATCTCCTCAAACGCTTTGAGGTTGCTTTTTTTCTGTCCGAGAAATTTGGACAGTGATCTATGGTGAATGGTGACGGTTAAATTCTTACTTTCAAGCAGCCTTGTTTTTTCTAAAAAAGAATGATAAAAAATTTTTGCTTCGCAAAGCTCCTTGAAAGCAGGATGATAGGTGTCGCAATAGCCCTGCTCAACCAGACTGTCGGAATAGTGCAAGCCAAGGCGAATCACGCGAATGTGATGTTGTTCAAACAGTAATATCAGCTTGGCACACAGGTCAACAGATTGCTCTAAGGAGTACGGCTGATATGCGCCGTTGAGATAAAGTTGCTCTAAAGCGGTCTGACGCATAATCACTGTCGGATAAATGCGCACAGTATTCGGCGCAAGCTTGATAAACTCTGTCGCTGTGAACCAATCGGTTTCCGGATCCGAACCGTATAATCCGGTCATCATCTGTAGACCGAGGGAAAAACCGTTAGCGCGAATCAATCGTGACGCACGAATGACATCCTCAGCGGTATGCCCGCGCTCGTTACTGACGAGCACATGGTCTGCCATCGACTGTGCTCCCAATTCAATGGAGGTGACATGGTATGCTTTTAATAGAGCGAGAATATCGGAATCAATGGCATCGGGACGGGTAGAAATACGGATTCCGGCAAAAGTATTTTCAAATTCCTTTGCGGCTTCGAGCAAGGAAAGCATATATCCTCTTTCGATTGCCGTAAAACTGCCGCCGAAAAAGGCAATCTCCGCGTTTTTCGTCCGTTCTCCCAAATCGTGGCACGCCTGCCGCAATGTCGCACGCACCTCGTCTGCATCCGGTTGGTGCGCTTGTCCGGTGATGCTTCTTTGGTTGCAAAAGCTGCATTGATGCGGACAGCCATTGTGCGGAATGAAAAACGAAATATTGCTGTGTTTAATAGCCCATCAGCTCCAATGCTTCACGCGCGGCCTGTTGCTCCGCTTCCTTTTTACTTCTGCCTCCGCCTTTTCCGATAACATTGCTGTTAAGATGCACCTCGACAACAAAATGCTTATTATGATCGGGTCCGCTCTCTCCGATGAGAACATACTCCAACTTCTCGCCCGGGTTTTTCTGAACAATTTCCTGCAGGGTCGTTTTGTAATCTTTCATCTTTTTCTTCTTGGAATTTTTGATGGAAGGAATGACAAAATTCAGAATATGCTTTGTCGCAGGCTCAATACCGCCGTCAATATAAATGGCGGCAATCAATGCTTCAAACGCGTCGGACAATATCGACCGACGCTCGGCGCCGCCGTTGTTGCGCTCGCCTTTACTGAGCATCAGGTAATTCCCGAGGTCGATTTTCTTCGCGAAATCAAATAGCGTCTTTTCGCACACAAGAGAAGCGCGCAGCTTGGTCAGCTCTCCTTCCGGAAGCTCGGGACAATGGCGGAAAATATAATCTGAAACCACAATGGACAACACCGCGTCACCTAAAAACTCAAGACGCTCATTATATTTGATGTGCTGAGCCTTGCGTTCGTTGGCATAAGAGGAGTGAGTTAACGCCTCCTGCAACAAATTGTTATTCTTAAATTGGTAGCCGATTTTTTGCTCTAATTCCGTCATCGTTTTGCTCCCACTGCTAAGGCAGATGTAATTTCTTCAATCGCGTTGCCTTCCACATAGTCGATAGAAAGCTTTATCGCGTTGCGCAGCGTAATGGCTTTGGAATCGCCGTGCGCCTTGAAAACAGGCTTGGATGCACCGAGAATCGGTGCGCCGCCGTATTTATTATAATCAAACTTTTCCTTCAGTTCTTTCAAATCATGCATGACCAAGGCAGCCGCCATTTTTCCTTTGAAGCTGTCGGCAAACATATGCTTCATTTTTTTCATCAGCGTAATCGCGACGCCTTCATAGGTTTTCAGAATCATATTGCCGGCAAATCCATCGCAGACAACCACATCGCACATACCCTTTGGAATATCTCTGCCTTCCACGTTTCCGATAAAGTTGAGGGTGCTGTTTTTGAGAATGGCAAATGTTTCACGATAAAGCTCTGTGCCCTTGTGTTCTTCGGTACCGACATTGGCAAGCGCAACCCGAGGATTGTTGACCTTCATCACTTTTTCCATATATACGGAACCCATCAGGGCAAACTGATAAAGCATTTCGGGGCGGCATTCCACATTGGCGCCGCCGTCCAACAGCATAAAAAATCCGTTTTCGGAAGGAAGCACCGGAGCGAACGCCGGACGCTTGATGCCCTTGATACGCTTGATGGCAAGTGTCGCGCCTACACACAAAGCGCCGCTGTTACCGGCACTGATAAAAGCGTCGCCGCGACCTTCGTTGAGAAGGCGCAGACCAACCACCATGGAACTATCCTTTTTTGCTTTGAGAACAGCATTGGCATCGTCCTCCATGGTGATAACCTGGCTGCAATTCTCGATTTCCATTTGTTGAAGAGAGATATTGTTGTCAGCCGCAATCTTTCGGATAGCGGCTTCCTGACCTGTCAGGATTATATTGATGCCGAATTCCTCAACCGCGAGAGCACAACCCTTGATGATTTCCAAAGGTGCTTTGTCGCCTCCAAAGGCGTCCACGATAATGTTCATATCAATCACCTGTTTGTTTTATAAATGTTTCCAGCGAATCCAACGCACGCCGCGCATAGGCAGCGGCACGCTCTCGCTTGTCTCCGGGACGGTTTACCAGCTCGGGAAGAATGCCGAAATTTGCGCCCATCGGCTGAAACTTTTTGACTGTAGGATCGGAGATATAGCCTGCTAAAGCGCCGGTCATCGTTTCCTTCGGAAATACCAGCGTTTCTTTTCCCAGCAACGCTCTGACGGCATTGATGCCGGCGACAATGCCGGCGTTGGCACTTTCCATGTAACCTTCTACGCCGGTAATCTGTCCGGCAAAGAAGAGTTTATTATTTTCTTTTACAGAATAATCCGCGTTCAGGATTTTCGGTGAACAGATAAAGGTATTGCGATGCATCACACCGTAACGCACAAACTCCGCGCGGTGTAATGCCGGAATGAGCGCAAAAACACGTTTTTGCTCGGGAAACTTCAGATTTGTCTGAAATCCGACGAGATTATACATGGTAGCCGCCGCGTTTTCCTTGCGCAGCTGCAGAACAGCCCACGGACGGTGACCGGTTTTCGGATTTACCAATCCGACATGCTTCATTGGTCCAAAGCGAAGCGTTCCTTCTCCCCTTTGCGCTAATACCTCTACAGGCATACAGCCTTCATATACCTTTGGATTGCTGACATCAAAATCATGCAGCGGCGCACGTTCCGCAGCAACCAAAGCCTGATAAAAGGCTTCATATTCCTGCTTGTCCATCGGACAATTGATGTAATCGTCCTCACCGCCGCGGTCATAGCGTGAAGCGGTGAAGGCGAAGTCCATATCTACGCTCTCAGCGGTAACAATCGGCGCGGCAGCGTCAAAGAATGACAGAGACCCGCCGAAACGTGCCTCAATTGCCTGTGCCAACGCATCGGAGGTCAGCGGTCCGGTGGCGATAATGGTTATCGCGTCATCGGGAATCGATGTGATTTCTTCGCTGACAACCTCAATGTAAGGATGGTTGCGGATACCCTCAGTCGCTAACGCGGCAAACCGCTCTCTGTCAACGGCAAGCGCACCGCCGGCTGGTACCTGACATTTATCCGCGCACTGCATCAAAAAGGAATTCATCCGGCGCATTTCTTCTTTTAATAAGCCTGCCGCGCTTTCAACACGCATAGCTTTGAGAGAGTTGGAGCAAACAAGCTCCGCAAAATTATCTGTTTTATGCGCAGGCGTTTTTTTCTTCGGCTTCATTTCAAAAAGTCGGACTTTTACACCTCGCGAAGCGATTTGCATCGCCGCTTCACAGCCGGCCAAACCTGCACCTATGACATTTATCATCATGCTTCTTCCGTTTTGATGGTTTTCGTAAATCCGCAGCCTTCCGTAGTACAGAAGAGCGTGGGTTTCTTTCCTTTTTTCTTATAAAGAATTTCTCCGCACTGCGGACACTTCTCGTTCACCGGCTCGTTCCAGCTGACAAAATCGCAGTTCGGGTAATTAGAGCAGCCATAAAAAACGCGTTTGCTCTTAGTATGCTTGATAATGATGTCGCCGCCGCATTTTGGACAATTGACGCCGGTTCTTTCTACATATTTGAGAATGTTTTTACATTCCGGATAGCCCGGGCAGGCGATAAACTTGCCGTATCTGCCCATCTTGACGACCATCTTTCTGCCGCATTTTTCACAAACAATGTCGGTTTCATCTTCCTTGAGCTTGATTTTGACGCCTTCCATTTCCGCCTTTGCCGTTTTGAGCGTTTTTTCAAAATCACCGTAGAAATCCTCTAAAAGCTTATCCCACTCCACTGCGCCGCCTTCAACGCTGTCAAGGCTTTCCTCCATTTCGGCGGTAAACTTGACATTGACGATGTCCGGAAAACGCTCCTTCATCAAGGTGGTGATGGCTTCTCCGAGCTCAGTAGGAATGAGCGTTTTTGCCTCGCGCTTAACATACTCACGGCTTGTCAGAGTAGTGATGGTAGCGGCGTAGGTAGACGGTCTGCCGATACCGTATTCCTCCAGCGTTTTAATCAAAGACGCTTCCGTGAATCTCGCCGGCGGCTGTGTAAAGTGTTGGTTCTTTTTCAGTTCCTTGCAGCGGACAGGCATATCTTTTTCCAACGGCGGCAGCTGAGTGGATTTTTCTTCCGCTTCATCCTTGCTCTCAACATAGAGAGCGGTAAATCCGGGGAATTCCACATAATAACCGGAAGCCTTGAAAATATAGCCCTTCGCCTCGATTTCCGCCTGTGTAG
This sequence comes from Ruminococcus sp., assembly GCA_017471345.1. Taxonomy (GTDB): domain Bacteria; phylum Bacillota; class Clostridia; order Oscillospirales; family Acutalibacteraceae; genus Ruminococcoides. The sequence continues at coordinate 1,491 of JAFUUV010000243.1, read as the reverse complement.
TCTTTTGAATACAATCCGCCATTTGTGAGGCGGTGAAACGACTCCAAATCAACTTATAGAGCTTGTATTGGTCTGAGGTCAGACTGCTTTTGATGCTGTCAGGCGTCAGACTCGGCATAGAAGGACGAATGGCTTCATGACCGTCCTGTGCGTTTTTATTGGACTTAAATACGCGCGGCTTTGGCGGCAGATACTCACTGCCGTAGGTGTTGCCGATATATTGGGTAACCTCTTCAATTGCGACATTCGAAATACGCAGAGAGTCGGTTCTCATATAAGTAATCAAACCGGTTGCGCCCATTCCCTGAATATCAACGCCTTCATACAGCTCCTGAGCAACCTTCATAGTTCTGCGCGACTGGAAGCCGAGCTTACGCGAAGCCTCCTGCTGCAGGGTTGAGGTAATAAAGGGCGGTGCCGGACTCTTTTTGCGGGTGCCGTGACGTACCTTTGTGATGGTATAGGAAGCGTCCTGCAAATCCGCCTCGATTTTCTCCGCCTGCTCCTGATTTTTTATCTTAATTTTTCCGTTTTGATCCGCATAGAGCGACGCCGAAAAGCTTTTGCGGCTGCCCTTGGGAATGAATTTCGCGTCAATGGTCCAATATTCTTCCGGCTTAAATTTGCGAATTTCGTTTTCCCGATCCACAATAATCCGTAAGGCGACTGATTGTACACGTCCGGCAGAAAGACCTCTGCGAATTTTTTGCGATATAAACGGGCTGAGCTTATAGCCGACCAATCTGTCGAGAATTCTTCTTGCCTGCTGCGCGTTGACAAGGTCAATATTGATACCGCGCGGATGACTCATTCCGTTTTGGACACCTGTTTTTGTTATTTCGTTAAACTCGACACGCTGACAGTAATCCTCCGGCAAGCCGAGAATGTACGCCAGATGCCAAGAAATTGCCTCTCCCTCACGATCAGGGTCGGTCGCAAGATAGACGCTGTCACTTTGTTCGACAAGGGCTTTCAGTTCTTTGACAAGCTTTTCTTTGCCCTTGATAATATCATATTTCGGCGCAAAATGATTTTTTATATCAACACTGAGACGCGCCTGCGGTAAATCACGCACGTGTCCCATAGACGCGACAACCTCATAATTGCTGCCGAGGTATTTTTTGATTGTCTTTGCTTTGGCGGGAGACTCCACAATGACCAAATTTGACATTATTTTCCTCCTATCTGATACCTTACAACTTATTTCAGCACAAACCTTCTGCCCCTACACGCTTTTACAAGGTCATTAACCTCCAACTGCGCCAGCGCGGCAATCACCTGATATACCGGCATTCCCATTCCGGTGGATATCTCCTCCACCGATAACGGCTCTGCCTTCAGAAAACGGTACACCTTCTCCGCATTGCCGGAAACACCCGGATGTTCCTTGTGGACAGGCACTTTTACCTCACGTTTACCGGGATCCTCCACATCGAGCACATCATCAATGGTATAACCCGGGTCGATTTTCTTGAAGCCCTTAAGATGCCT
>JAFUUV010000242.1 GCA_017471345.1 Ruminococcus sp. | reverse complement strand
GGGGAGCCTTTTTACATAGCACCCGCACCCATGCAGAGCAAGGCACCCTCTCAGCGGCAAACGATGGTTTCTTAACCAAATTGTAGGGGACGGCATCCTTGACGTCCCACTGCACAAAACGTCAGGCTTTCAGGGACGTCTGGGAAGCCGTCCCCTACATAATGGTTGATGATGGATGATTTCAGTTTTACGGATTCAGGTATTACCAAGAGGTCGGCTGCGAAATTTTTGGCAGCCGACCTCTTGATTTATCAGGCGTTATACGCTGCATTCGAGCACCCGTTTGACCGCGCCGGCAAAGACGTTGAATTCCTCGGTGCCTTCCTTCAGGCGGCGTGCTCCCTTGCGCGTCAGGTGATAATATTTGCGCTTGCGGTTCTCAAATTCATCCCAGTAGCTTTCAAGACAACCCTCCTGCTCCAGCGCGTGAAGAATCGGATACAGCGTGCCCTCCTTCAGCTCAAATACATTTTCGCTGCGCAGAGCGATTTCCTTGACGATGATGTAGCCGTACATATCCTTTTCCTTTAATACGCTCAGCACCAGCGTCGCCGTGCTGCCCTTGATTAATTCCTTACTGATTTTCATCATATGGTATCATCTCCTCATCTGTCATTTCGATGATTGTAAAATCCTCCGCATCCTGTGCCGTCGCGCCTTTTTTGGATTCATATTGAAATTTGAACGTAACAGGCTTCGGATGTATGGTATCGTCATCGCGGAAAAAGCGAAAGGTCAGGTATTCAACCGCTTTGCCGTTTTCCTGCCATAATCGTTGCCTCGTATGACTGACCTCCGCCGCTTTTTCATAGAAGCCGAAGTCAAGAAATGCGCGCAGGTTCAGCTTCGAGCCGGCGTTCACAGCCGGAAGCATCTCCTGCATGGTTACACGGTAGTCCTCCATGCTGTCCGTGTACTTGTCGGCGTTTGTCCGTGTGTACATCAGCAGGGGATTGTCGTCGGCGTCCCCGTGATACAGCAGCAGATTGTAGCTTCCCTGCCGCGTATAAAGCGCCATGCTGCCGAGCTCGGACGCTTCCCGTTCGGCGGAAAAACCGCTGTCGGTCAGAATGGATTCATGAAATGTCTCGGGATTTGTATGGACGACAAGCTGAATCAACGCCTGACGCTCGTTTTGGAGTTGTTCTTTTTGGTGGCTCCGGTTGCAGACGGCGACGACCATTCCCACGGCTGTCAGCAGGATATCAGCGGATAGAATCCCAATCATGATGTATTTGACGACGCGCAGGACTTTCATGCCGGTTTTCGTTTTGCGCATATGCTCCTGCCGCAGAATGACAATGAATTGAAATAATCCCCATCCTGCCAACAGCAGAAACAACACCGCACCGAGCGGCTGAATTGCCGAAGCAACCGGCTCTGACAGGTAGCCCTCGGTGAGAACGCTTTCGGTATAAGCGCCAAAGCCCGAGAGAAGCGTGGTGCACGGCGCATACAACGCACCCTGAAACAGAACGGAAAAATTCTGCGGTAAAAAAATATCATAGGGCGGTGAGGTGCTCCCTGTGATGATGCCGGCGGCGAGAGGAATGACGATACCGCCAAGCAGCATGGCGACTGTCCAAAGGGTGAGCGTCTTGCTTTTGCGCCGCAGTCCGACGGATAAAAAGAAAATGCTGACAGCGAAAAAGCCCAGCGATATGACATCTACCCACCATTGATGGGTTTGCTTGGGCAGATTGTACCGAAACGGCGTATAGGGCAGCATACGCAAGGCAGTGCCGATGAGAAGCAGCAGAATTTGTACGGCAAGCAGCACCTTGTTCAGCGAGACTTTGTGCAAAGCCCTCAGCGGCAGGGCGGTATCGTCCGGATTGCCCATTTCTTCCACAGCGCGTTTTTCGGCTTCCTCCGGCGTGTAGCCGATATCTATGTAGCCGTCGATTTTTTCGGACAGGTGGCTGTCTAACTCCGCAATCAGCTGCTCACGCGCCGTTTTGTCACGTATTCGCTCGGCAACGGATTGAATATAGACGTTTTTCATGGCTGTCTCCTTCTATATACATCGTAAATCTATGTATATAGCATAGCATGATATAAACCGTTTGTCAAGATAAAAAAACACCGAAGAATCCTCAGACTCTTCGGCGTGTGCTCATACTATTCTCTGATAGAAAGTAGACAACTTTCTATCAGAGAGAAAACGCTTGGCGCGTTTTCCAATTGCGCAAAAGCGCAATTGCCGTCTTATACAATCTTGACGCGCCTACGGCGCTATTAAAAAGTAGAAAGTCT
>JAFUUV010000241.1 GCA_017471345.1 Ruminococcus sp. | reverse complement strand
TAGACTTTCTACTTTTTAATAGCGCCGTAGGCGCGTCAAGATTGTATAAGACGGCAATTGCGCTTTTGCGCAATTGGAAAACGCGTCAAGCGTTTTCTCTCTGATAGAAAGTTGTCTACTTTCTATCAGAGAATAGTATTACGGATTCAGGATTATGACAGGTTTTCTACGGTACCGATAAAGAGCGGCGTGTTGGTGTTGGTATTGATAATCATGTAGAGGAACGGGCGGTCAAGGCGAATCGTGATGGGAGGAAGCGAATCCTCATCCGGAGTGGAGCCTGCCTCCATTCCGATTACCGTCACCGCACCGGCACGGGTGCCGCGTTCGTTGACATCGATATAGGTTTTGTGGATGACGCTGCTGATGTAGGGACTCGGCGCGGCATCGACCATATCGAGGAAATTGGCTGCGCCGTTGACAAACGCGTCGGGCATTCCCATCTCCGCTAAATTATCCTTGAGGTTTTCGCTGTAGCTCAGCTCAAACTTGGGCAGATAGGCATAGAGATTTTCGTAGCACCTCTCGCTGTCGAGCACCTTTGTCAGCTTCTCGCCGGTGAGGGAGTTGACATAATCGCCGAGCTTGACGTTTTCGTCGGGCAACAGCGCGGCAAAGGCGTAGTTGCTGTCGGAAAAATACTTGACAAAGCCCTGCGCGTTATCGTCGGAAATCAGCCAGGATTCCGGCGAGGACATCATCTCCACGTCGGCAGTTTCGCCGTTTTCGGCGGTGAAGGTATCCGGATGCACGTTAAACATCGGATCGTATTGTCTGTTCCACTCCGCGTCAAAGGCGACGGCGTTGATCAGGTACATCAGCATTTGCGGATTGATTTCATCAAGAACAGAGGGAATCATGCCGTCGGTCTCTTTTTTTACCCAGCCGTTGATATCATTCAGGGCGGCTTGATTGAACGCCGTCTGATGGATTTCCGCGTCGTAGTACTGACTGACCGTGCTGCTGAAGCTGTCGCTGACGGTCTGCGCGGCGTTGGTGTTGTACCAGAGGGAGTTCGCGAGGTTCAGCTTCGCGGCGGAGTAGCTTTCCCTGTTGTAGCTCGGGTACGCCTTGAGGTAGTGATTGAGGAGGTCGCGCTTCATGCCGATGGTCTTTTCCATCTGCGAAAGGGTGGAACCCTTGGCGCCGTTGGCGGTCATGCCGAGGGCATAGAGCACGGAAAGCGGCGATACCATGGTGTTTTGACCGGCGTTGACGCTGCTTTGCAGCAGACGGACAGAAAAGTCATTGACGCCGGCATTGCCCTGCTCCCTGACCTGCGCGGGCGTGAGGTTGAAGGGCTGCTCGGGAATCGCCTCGATTTCCTCGTCCATCGTCAGAAAATCCGCCGCGATACGCTGAATCATCGTCACGTCCGCAATCTCGATTTTGTTGCTTTTATCGACGTCCGCCACCGCCTTTTGCGTGGCGTTGAAATCAACCGCTTCGGTGAGATAACGCTGGATTTCGGTCGCGTCCACAATGTTGACCACGCCGTTGAGGTCGGCGTCGCCCATTTTGACCTTCTCCGCCGCTGCGGTGTGCAGCGCGGCAGCTGTGCCGAACGTCATCGCCGCCGCAAGACACAGAGATATGATTTTTTTCATACTATCAGCTCCTTTTACTGTGAATACGCGCGCAATGATGTATTTGGTTGCGCTTTAATTATATTATACCACATTTTTCTATATTGACAAGGTGGAATGATTCATTATCCCTGTTTTCTTGCGGATTGCGGCATAAGCCTAGATTGCGGCATAAGCCTAAAGGAGAAAAAGGAATTTTTTGACAGGACAGCGTGGTTTTCGGCAGCAAAAAAGGACAGGCGAGCCTGTCCTTGCTTGGTTATTTGATTTTGGCGGCGAAGCATACCCAACCGCCGTCGCGGTGTTCCTCGATGATGTTGAAATAACGGGAAACCTCCGCTCTGACCTCGTCGGCGCGGGTGTCGATGATGCCGCTCATGATGTAGACCGCGTCGTCCTTCATGAAATCGCGCACACCCTTGGAAAGGAAGATAATCGCGTCCGCGACGATGTTGGCGAGGACAATGTCAAACTTGCCCTCTACCTTTTCGGTGAAGCTGCCGCAGATGGCGGTGAAGCGGTCGTCCACACCGTTGCAGGCGGCGTTTTCGGCAGCCGTGCGCACGGCGGTCGCGTCGATATCCACACCGACGGCGCGTGAGGCGCCGAGCAAGAGGGCGGCAATACCGAGAATACCGCTGCCGCAGCCGACGTCGAGCACATCGTCGCCCGACCGCATATACTTTTCGCACAGCTCCAGACACAGGCGTGTGGTTTCGTGACTGCCGGTGCCGAAGGCAAGCCCGGGGTCGATTTCGAGGGCGGTTCTGCCCTGCGTTTCCACGTTTTCGTACCAGCTGGGGACAATCATCAGGCGTTTGCCGACGGGAAGCGGCTTGAAATACTGCTTCCAGTTGTTGCGCCAATCCTCCTCGGCGCAGGGCAGCAGCTCGATGTCATGCGCGATGCCCTCAGCGGTGTAACGCGCGCTGAGAAAGGCGACCGCCTCTGCAGGAGAAACGTCCGGCTCGAGATAGATATGCACAAACGCGCGGCTCCTGTCCTTTTGCAGCAGCTCCTCGTCGATGAGATTGATGTGCGCGATATCCTCGACGGTCTGCTCGAGGTTGGTGTAGTCCTCGATATAGATGCCGTAGGGCACGACGACGTTGGCGATGTCGCTCGCCTTGTCGATATCCTGTGCGCCGACGGCGATTTTGATTTCAGTCCATGTATTCATATCAGTCATTAAACAGCTTTTTCAGCTTGTCAAAGAAGCCGTTGCGCTTGGCGTAGTTTTTCTCGCTGGTGGAGCGGTCAAACTGGGTAATGAGTTCCTTTTGCTTGGCGTTGAGGTTCTTGGGAATTTCGACCACAACGCGGCAATACTGGTCGCCTCTGCCTCTGCCGCCGAGATGGGGAATACCCTTGCCGCGCAGCTTGAACACGTCGTTGGGCTGGGTGCCCTCGTGGATGGTGTACTTTGCCTTGCCGTCGAGCGTCGGAACAACTACCTCGGCGCCGAGCGACGCCTGCGCGAAGGTGACGGGAAGGTCGCACCACACATCGTCTCCTCTGCGCTCGAAGAGGTCATGCTTTCTGACATTGACGTAGACGTGCAAATCGCCCTTGGGACCGCCGTTGGAGCCGGCGTTGCCGTGACCGCCGACGTTGAGAATCTGGGAATCGCGGATACCTGCCGGAATATTGACGTCCACCGTGTGCTGGCGGCGCGTTTTGCCGGTGCCGTTGCACTTGCGGCAGGGGTTGTCGATAATTTTGCCGCGTCCGTGACAGGCGTCGCAGGTGCGCTGCGTCTGAATCACGCCGAGCGGCGAACGCTGGTTGATGGTCACGCGGCCGGTGCCGCCGCAGGCGGAGCAGGTTTTGGGCGTGGAGCCTGCCTGCGCGCCGGTGCCGTGGCAGTCGTCGCAGGTATCGACGCTGCTGTAGCTGACCTTCTTGGTGGCGCCCTTGGCGCTCTCCTCAAAGGTGATGGTGACGCTTGCTTCAACGTCACTGCCGCGCATCGGCGCGTTCGCGGAACGCCGTCCGCCGAAGCCGCCGCCGAAGATGCTGGAGAAAATGTCGCCGAAGTCCATGTCTACGCCGAAGGGGCTGCCGCCTGCCGCGCCGCCGCCATAGGACGGATCGACGCCGGCGTGACCAAACTGGTCGTAACGCGCACGCTTTTCGCGGTCGGAAAGCACCTCGTAGGCTTCGTTGATTTCCTTGAACTTCTCCTCAAATTCCGGCTGACCGGGATGGAGGTCGGGGTGGTACTTCTTGGCGCTTCGCCGGTACGCTTTTTTGATTTCATCCTCACTCGCGCCCTTCTGGACGCCGAGCACCTCGTAGTAATCTCTCTTTTCTGCCATATTGTTACCTCCGGGCAGACAGTGCGCCTGTCTGTGAGTGGTTTATCGGGAATACGCAACGCAAGGAAAGGCTTGAAGCTTCAAACCTTTCCCGCGTAAAACGATAAATTGCGTTAGTTGTTGTCAACGTCGGTGAAGTCCGCGTCATAGACGTTGGGGTCGCCGCCGTTGTTCTGGTTGGGCTGAGCGCCCATATCGGGAGCGCCCGGCTGCGGCTGACCCTGCTGAGGAGCCGCCTGCTGGTAGAGCTTCGCGGAAACGTCATAGACTGCCTTCTGCAAATCGTCCTTTGCCGCCTTGATCAGCGCGGTGTCGTTCTTGGCGATGGCGTCCTTAACCGCCTGCACCTTGGTGGTGATGGTGGTCTTGTCATCGGCAGGCAGCTTGTCGCCGTTTTCGTTGACGAGCTTCTCCGCCTGGTACGCAAGGTTTTCCGCCTCGTTCTTGGCGTCTACCTCTTCACGGCGCTTCTTGTCCTCCGCGGCATACTGCTCCGCGTTCTTGACAGCCTTTTCGATGTCCTCCTTGCTCATGTTGGTGGAGGAGGTGATGGTAATCTTCTGCTCTCTGCCGGTGCCGAGGTCCTTGGCGGAGACGTTGACGATGTCGTTGGCGTCGATGTCAAAGGTTACCTCAATCTGCGGCACGCCGCGCATGGCGGGAGCGATGCCGTCGAGGGTGAACACGCCGAGCTGCTTGTTGTCACGCGCGAACTCACGCTCGCCCTGGAGCACGTTGATTTCTACCTGCGTCTGGTTGTCGGCAGCGGTGGAGAAAATCTGGCTCTTCTTAGCGGGAATGGTGGTATTTCTGTCGATAATCTTGGTCATAACGCCGCCCATGGTTTCAACACCGAGGGAAAGAGGCGTAACATCAAGGAGAATCATGCCCTCGACCTCGCCGCCGAGTACGCCTGCCTGCAAAGCGGCGCCGATGGCGACACATTCGTCGGGGTTGATGCCCTTGAAGGGTTCCTTGCCGATGAGCTTCTGCACAGCCTCCTGCACGGCAGGAATTCTTGAGGAGCCGCCCACCATGAGCACCTTGTCAATCTGACCGATGGAAAGACCGGAGTCGGACAGCGCGGTGCGTACAGGACCCATGGTCGCTTCGACGAGGTCGGCGGTCAGCTCGTTGAACTTCGCTCTGGTGAGGGTGAGGTCAAGGTGCTTCGGACCGGTCTGGTCAGCGGTGATGAAGGGCAGGTTGATGGAGGAGGTGGTCACGCCGGAAAGCTCAATCTTAGCCTTCTCAGCCGCTTCCTTGAGACGCTGCATCGCCATTTTGTCGTTGGAGAGGTCGATGCCGGTTTCGGTCTTGAAGGAAGCCACCATCCAGTCGATGATGCGCTTGTCAAAGTCGTCGCCGCCGAGACGGTTGTTACCGGCTGTCGCCAAAACCTCCTGAACGCCGTCGCCCATCTCGATGATGGAAACGTCGAAGGTACCGCCGCCGAGGTCGTATACCATGACCTTCTGGTCGTTTTCTTTGTCTACGCCGTAGGAGAGCGCCGCGGCGGTCGGCTCGTTGATGATTCTCTTGACGTCGAGACCGGCGATTTTACCGGCGTCCTTGGTCGCCTGGCGCTGGGAGTCGGTGAAGTAAGCCGGAACGGTGATGACCGCCTGGGTGACGGTTTCGCCGAGGTAAGCCTCCGCGTCCGCCTTGAGCTTGGAGAGAATCATCGCGGAAATTTCCTGGGGAGTGTAGCTCTTGCCGTCGATGTTGACCTTGTAGGCGGAGCCCATCTCTCTTTTGATGGACGCGACGGTTCTGTCGGGGTTGGTAATAGCCTGACGCTTCGCGACCTGACCGACCATTCTTTCGCCGTCCTTGGAGAACGCGACGACGGACGGGGTGGTTCTTGCGCCTTCCGCGTTAGCGATAACGACGGGCTCGCCGCCTTCGATAACGGCTACGCATGAGTTGGTTGTACCTAAATCTATACCGATTGTTTTTGCCATAATAAATACCTCCGTTTTTGGTTTTTATATAGTGAATTGTGATGATGGATAAGTGAAATCAGTTTGCCACCTGCACCATGGCGTGGCGGATGATTTTGTCGCCGATTTTGTAGCCGGTCTGGAAAACGGCGGCGATGTGGTTGGATTCCACATCCTCGCTGTCCACCATGGACACGGCGTTGTGCAGGTTGGGGTCGAACGCGTCGCCGACCTCGCCGTAGCTCTCGACCTTCAGCTTGGAGAAGGAGCGCTCGAGCTGGGTTTGAATCAAGCCGATGCCCTTGAGAATTTCGGGGTCGGCGTCCTTGAGGTTTTCGAGCGCCATCCGCACGCTGTCCGCGACGGGCAGCAGCTCCGCGACCGCCTTGGAGGTCGCGTCGTCATAGAGCGACAGCTTTTCGTTGGCGGTACGCTTGCGGTAGTTGTCGTACTCCGCCATCAGCCGCAGGAAGCGATCCTTCTGCGCGGCGATTTCGTCCGTAAGCGACTTGATTTTTTCTTCCTTTTCGTCTGTGGCTTCTTCTTCGGGAAGCACCTCCGCGTCAACCGCCTCGGCTTCCTCTGTTTCTTCGACGGTTTCCCCGACGGTTTCTTCGGTGAGTACCTCCTCGGGATTTTCGTCCTTTTTCTTTTTCGCCATTGTATTCATCTCCTTGTGAGTTACTCTTTGATTTCAATCAGCTCTTCCATCAGCTCTCCGGCACATTCCGCGACGCCCTCAAGGATGGCGAGGTTGCGCGCGTAGTCGGTGCGCTGCGGCGTGATGACCGCGATGGTGCCCGACGGGTTGCCGCCGATACAGTAGCGTGCGGAAAACACGGCGCTGCGGCTGAGCTCTACACGGCTGTTTTCGGGGCCGATGGTGACGCAGGTGTGCTGCGGCCGGCGGCTGAGCATAGCGGCGACGTCGTGCTCGTTTTGCAGAAATTCAACAAATTCTCTGCTGACGGGATTGCCCTCGCCGTAGTTGAAAATCAGCTTGCTGAACCGGCTGTGCTTCACGCTGACCTTTGCCGCCTGCTGCGCCGCGTTCATAATCGCAATCAGCGCCGGCGGCATAAAGAGCGAAAGCTCGCCGAAGCGCACGGCGACGGACTGGATGAACGGCTGACCGATGACGCCGACCTCGACGCCGGCGAACAATTCGTTGAGCGTCTTGTCGAACATGGCGATGATTTCCGGCGTGATGACAAAGGCACAGCGGAAAAGCCGCGTGCGGATGATACCGTTGGAGCAAATCAGCACCGCCATGGCGGTGTGGCCGCCTGTCCGGACAAAGCTGAGCCGACGCACCCGACAATTATCGCCTGCCGGCGTGGTGGCGAGCGCTACCGAACCGATGAGCTGTTCTGTCAGATTTGCCGCGCCCTGCAAAATATCCTCCGGCGAATCGGCGGATTTGCCGAGAACGTCGCGGATATAGGCTTTCGCGACCGGTGCGAGGGGTGTGACGCGCATCGCGTTATCGACATAATAGCGATAGCCGAGAGCGGTGGGCACACGTCCTGCGGAGGTGTGCGGCTGAGCGATATAGCCCTGAGCGGTGAGCTCCGCCATATCGTTGCGCACGGTCGCGGAGGAAACCTGCAGCCCTGTTCCGTTGAGCAGCGATTTGGAGCCGACGGGCTCGCCGCTGCCGATGAAGCTTTCGACAATGGCGGCAAGAATCTTTTCTTTTCTCGCTGCGGGAGTCATTGTTGTTCCCCCTTTTCAGCAACTTTAGCACTCGATTGTTTAGAGTGCTAATTGACTGTATCTTTACTATACCCCCAAAGTCAGCAAAAGTCAAGCGTTTTGCAAAAAAATATTTCCAATTCACAAAAGTTTCACCCTCTGTTCACAATTCGCTTGATTTTCCATACGGTTTAGAGTAGAATAAAGATAGACCTGCTTATCATCAGAAAGGAGCCTGTGTATGCCTTTTCTTTCCTATTTCTATGTATTTCTCTGGGCAGCGCTCGCGGTGCTGTGTATCTTCATCGGCAGAAAAATCGGTATCACCGGATGGCTGTTGGCGGTTTTCTTCACCTTTATGGCAGTCTGGTACGGACTGCGCGCGTTTGGCGGCTTGCCGGTGTTTGACGGCGTGGCAGGTTATGTGTTCCGCGGCGTGCTGTTGGTGTTTTTGGTCGCCATTCTCATTGTCTGGTACCGCAGCCGCAAGGCGCAGCTGACCAGGAAAAACAAAGCCCTTCCCCACGCGGAGGATTGCCACTGTGAGCACTGCGAAGGCGACGACAAGACAAGCTGACGCATGATATGGAATTTGCGGACGGCTGCTCCACAACATCTTGTTGACAAATACATCGTCTGCGAAAATATGGACTTTTTTTTGAAAAAAGCTTGATTTTTAGCGGTTTATATGCTACAATAACACTTGTATGACTGCTATTTTAAGGAGGTGGGACAATGCCCAATATTAAATCAGCTAAGAAGCGTGTAAAGGTTATCGCTACCAAAACTGCCCGTAACAAGGCAAACAAGTCGGCTCTCAAAACTTCCATCAAGAAGGCGTTTTACGCGATTGATACCAACGCTGACAACAAGCAGGAGGCAGTTCGTCTTGCTACTAAGAAGATTGACCAGGCAGTTGCCAAGGGAATTCTTCACAAGAACACTGCCGCAAGACGCAAGGCAAACTTGGCAAAGCGTCTGAACGCTTCCGCGTAATCAGCCATCACCATACGATAAAAGGCAGAGATTTTTCCTCTGCTTTTTTTGTTTTTCTGTTGACTTTTTCTAAAAAAATGTTTAGAATATTAGTATACACCGCTTTATTGTAAATACTTTAATAATGGAGGTCTTTATATGAAAAACAAGAAGTTCATGTGGATTATCGGAATCTTCTCTTTTGCCGCGGCGGCTTGCGCGGCGCTGACAGCGTTCCTGATTATCAAGGACAAGCAGAAGAAGGATGACGAGGAATTGATGGAATATCTCGACAATTCCATCGAGTAATGGCAAAGACTTGAATGGACGTGCGCGGCACGTCCATTTTTTATGCAGGAGGTCAAACATGATTGAATGGGAATTAGAGCGGCTGCTGCAAAACGCCAAGGCGGACGCGTCGCTCAAGCAGGCGCTGCTGCAAACGCGCGAGGACGAAAATCCTGTGGAGGCGTTTTGCGCGCTGTGCCGCAGGCTGGGCTATGACGTCACGGCAGGCGAGCTGTGGACGGTGGGAATGACGGCGAGCGACGCCAAGCTGCGCTCGGTCAACGGCGGCGGTGTGAACGCCATCGACGGCTGGGACGACGCGTATGAGCAGTTTTTCTCGACGCTGATTTGGACATAAAATCGCCGATTATTGTCAATGTTTACTGTTTTGTAACCAAAAACCCCCGAAAATCTTGTGCAGTTGTTATTGCAATGTTTGTGATTTTGTGCTATGATGTGTATTGGAATTGCATAGAGCAATATCAAATAACAAAGGAGGAAAATCTATGAATTCTGTCAAAAAGTATATTGCCGAGTTTATCGGCACAATGGTTCTGGTGGTTCTGGGCTGCGGCACCGCCATGCTCGTCGGCTGTGACGCCGCGCTCGGCGGCGGTTACATTCTGACCGCGCTGGCGTTTGGTCTGGTCATTGTCGGCATGGCGTACTGCGTCGGCAACATCTCCGGCTGCCACATCAACCCCGCCGTTTCTCTCGGCGTGCTGCTCTCCGGCGGCATGAGCGTAGCGGATTTCTTCGGCTACATCATCTCCCAGTGCCTCGGCGCTTTCGCCGGCGCAGGCGTTTTGGCGGCGATTTTCGGTCTTGGCGGCGTGACCGACCAGACCGGCGGCTTTGGCTCCAACGGTCTTGCCGGTGTGAACGGCAGCGTCGTGGCAGGCTTGCTCGTTGAGTGCTTCCTGACCTTCGTGTTTGTTCTCACGATTCTCGGCGTCACCTCCAAGAACCAGAAGCACGGCAGCTTCGGCGGTCTTATCATCGGTCTCACCCTCACCCTCGTGCACATCCTCGGCATCGGTCTGACCGGCACCTCCGTCAACCCCGCGCGCAGCTTCGGTCCCGCGCTGGTTGCCATGATGAACGGCAACGCGGAGCCTATGGGCGCTCTGTGGGTATTCATCGTCGGTCCCTTCCTGGGCGCGGCGATTGCGGCAGGCGTTTACAAGTTCCTCGAGAGCAAAAAGGCGTAATCCGTTTTCAAAAACCGAGAGGCAGGGAAACATCCCTGCCTCTTTTTTTATACCAATCTTCATTAAAAAGTAGACCTTCTACTTTTTAATAGCGCCGTAGGCGCGTCAAGATTGTATAAGACGGCAATTGCGCTTTTGCGCAATTGGAAAACGCGCCAAGCGTTTTCTCTCTGATAGAAAGTTGTC
>JAFUUV010000240.1 GCA_017471345.1 Ruminococcus sp. | reverse complement strand
TAGACTTTCTACTTTTTAATAGCGCCGTAGGCGCGTCAAGATTGTATAAGACGGCAATTGCGCTTTTGCGCAATTGGAAAACGCGTCAAGCGTTTTCTCTCTGATAGAAAGTTGTCTACTTTCTATCAGAGAATAGTATTAGGAGGAATTTTAATGCCGAGAAATCAATTTCAACGAATGGTGTTCGCGTTCATCACCGTCGTCATCACTGTGCACGCTTTTGTGTTTTACAACATCTATGTCCTGAACGGCGATATGCTGCGCAGCTTCAACAATACCGACAGTGTACTGACGGCGGTCAACAAGCAGGGCGGTATCATGATGTTCGGAACCATGCTGCCGATATGGGCGGTTGTTTTAGTGGAGTTTGCCTTTGCCTATACGCTGGAGGTGCTTGTCGGCAGTCCGTTGTCGTTCAGGCTGGCGTCAAAGATGTTTGATATGAAAACCACGCACCCCGTCATTTTTGAGGGCGCGATTATCACCGTAACGGTTGCCATCATGTGTCCGGCGATGAGCCTGATTGCGGCTGTCATCTACTATCCGTTCTTTGAGGGTTTTAACCTCATCACACTGCTGTGTCATTGGTTTAAGCTTGTCTGCTTCAACTTGCCGTTCGCGTTTTTCTCGCAGCACTTGTTTATCCAGCCGCTTGTCAGAAAAATATTCAAATTGTTGTTCCGCAAGGATATTCAAAACCGAAAAAAGTGGAATTGACCGCTTGATTTTTCTTTGAAAATCTGATATAATAAATAAGATGTGAGTAGCTTTTACAGGCGTAAGTCCGGCATTTCGGGCTTACGCCTTTTTTCTTTTATTGAAATATCAGGAGGTAATGATGGACAACAAAATGGCAACCACGCCCGTAAACAGACTGATGATAAAAATGGGTTTACCGATTATCCTGTCCATGATGCTGCAGGCGCTTTACAATATCGTAGACAGCGCGTTTGTATCGAATATGGAGGGCGGCGAGTCGGCAATCAACGCGCTGACGCTTGCTTTTCCGGTACAAATGCTGATGGTGGCGATTGGCATCGGCACAGGCGTCGGCGTCAATGTCATGCTGGCACGCAGCTTGGGTGAGAATGACAGAGAAAAGGCTTCCAAAGCGGCAGGAAACGGCATATTCCTCGGCATCGTAATCACCGCAGTCTTTATGCTGTTTGGCGTCTTGGGGGTTCCCGCTTATATCGGCACACAGACCTCGGATGCCGCCATTCATGAGATGGCGGTAGCTTATCTGCGCCTTTGTTGTATTTGTTCGGTGGGGATTGTGTTTTTCAGTATTTTTGAAAAGGTCTTGCAGGCGGCAGGCTTGACGGTGCAGTCAACAATCGCCCAAATCTCAGGCGCTATTATTAACATCATACTGGACCCGATTATGATTTACGGTTTGCTCGGCTGTCCTGCCATGGGTGTGCAGGGCGCCGCGTTGGCGACCGTCATCGGTCAGGTGGTTTCTTTTTTGACGGCGCTGGTTTTCCACATCAAAAAGAACAAGTGCGTGGATAACGGGCTGCGCTATATCCGTCCCGACAAGACCATGATTAAGCTGATTTACAAAATCGGCTTGCCGGCGATTATTGCGCAGGCACTGATGTCCGTCATGACCTACGGCATCAATCTGATTTTAGGCGCGGTGGACGCTTCTCTGGTTACAGCTTATGGCTTGTATTACAAAATTCAGCAGTTTATTTTATTTGCCGCCTTCGGAATGAGGGATACCATCACGCCGGTCATCTCCTTCGCCTACGGCATGGGGGACAATCAGCGCGTGAAATCGGGCGTCAGGTACGGCGTGATATATACTTCCGTTATCATGCTGTCCGGTACACTGCTTTTAGAAATAGTTGCCGAACCGCTCAGTGTGGCGTTTGGTTTGTCAGGCGGCACACAGACGCTCTGTGTCAGCGCGACAAGGATGATTTCCGTGGGATTTTTCTTCGCCGGCATCAGCCTTTCCATGCAGGGCGTGTTCCAGGCACTCGGAAAAGGATTGTCCTCGCTGGTGATTTCCGTTTTAAGACAGTTTGTACTGGTTCTGCCGGTTGCGTGGGGCTTGTCGCGGCTGATTGTTCCGGACTTATCCAACGCGTGGCTTGTATGGCTGACGTTTCCGTTCGCGGAAATCGTGACAGCTATCGTTGCGGTTCTGATGCTTAAGGTAACCTCAAACAATTCCCTTCAAAAAGTCCGGAACAATAATGGATGACTCCGGCAAAATGTATATTGACAAATGTAGATTTTGGTGTTATAATACAGAAAAATTTAAGAATTTAACAAACTAAACCGTTGAAGCGGAGATAACGGCAATCATGCCTCTACAGAGAACCTGCGATGCTGAGAATCAGGTGAGAAACAAGTTGTCAAATGGACCGCGGAGGGCGCAGTCAAACGGAGAATTTCGGAGTATTCTGCGACGTTGCAGGCAGACGTTATTTGCCGGGGATATGTTGGTATCCCGCTAAGCGCACGGGTCATGCCGTGAATCAAGGTGGCACCGCGAATTGTTTTGTATTCGTCCTTGACAGAGTCAGTATATTCTGTCAGGGGCGTTTTGTTTTTGACAGAAAAACAGGGGGTTATAAGATGAAGATGATTCCATGCATGGAGGAAGTCAGACGGTATGCCGCTTCGGACGCGTACAGTGTTTTTCCGGTCAGCTGCGAGATTTTCTCCGATTTCACCACGCCGATTGAAACCATGCGGATTCTGAAAACGGTGTCTACACACTGCTATATGCTCGAATCCGCGCAGGCAAACGACCGCTGGGGACGGTATACCTTCCTCGGCTATGATCCGAAGCTTGAAATTACCTGCATCAACGGAGACCTGAAGGCAGGGAGCTTATCCATGCACACAGACAATCCGTCGGCGGTTCTGCGTCAGATTCTGAGCGAGTACCGCAGTCCGCGACTGGACTATCTTCCGCCGTTCACAGGCGGCTTGGTAGGCTATTTTTCCTACGATTATCTTGGCTACAGCGAGCCGCGCGTGCGCTGTGAGGCTGAGGACAGCGAGTGCTTCAAGGATGTTGACCTCATGCTCTTTGACAAGGTAATCGCCTTTGACAATATCAGACAAAAGCTGATTTTGATTGTCAACATCAGGCTTGACAGCATTGAAACCGAATACCGCCGAGCGGAGACGGAGCTGAAAAACCTTGCTGCGCTGCTCCGGCACGGAAAAAACGCAGACGAAAAAAACGGCAGGCTTCTCGGAGAGGTAACGCCGCTGTTCAACAGAGAAGCCTACTGCGGCATGGTAGAGAGGGCAAAGCGGTATATCCGCGAGGGCGATATCTTTCAGATTGTGCTTTCCAACCGACTGAGCGCTCCGTTTGAGGGCAGTCTGCTCAATACCTACCGCGTGCTCAGAACCATCAATCCGTCGCCGTATATGTTCTACTTCTCGGGCACGGATGTGGAGGTCGCCGGCGCCTCTCCCGAAACGCTGGTCAAGTTAGAGGACGGCGTTTTACACACCTTTCCGCTTGCCGGAACAAGACCGCGCGGCAAAACCGAGGAAGAGGACAAGGCGCTGGAACAGGAGCTGCTCGCTGACGAAAAAGAGCTTGCCGAGCACAATATGCTTGTGGATCTTGGCAGGAACGACCTCGGCAAAATCAGCAAATTCGGCACCGTCGCGGTCGAAAAGCTCCATTCCATTGAGCGGTTTTCGCACGTCATGCACATTGGCTCCACCGTTCGCGGAGAAATCCGCGCGGACAAGGACGCGCTTGACGCCATAGAAGCGGTGCTTCCTGCCGGAACATTGTCGGGAGCGCCGAAAATCCGCGCCTGTCAGCTGATAGGGGAGCTGGAAAACAACAAGCGCGGCATCTATGGCGGCGCCATCGGATATATTGATTTTACCGGAAATATGGATACCTGCATTGCCATTCGCCTTTGCTACAAGAAAAACGGCAAGGTGTTTGTCAGAAGCGGCGCCGGAATTGTCGCCGATTCCAACCCCGAAAAGGAATTTGAGGAATGTCTGAATAAAGCCAAGGCGTCTCTCAAAGCGCTGCGGCAGGCGCAGGAGGAATCGCTATGACCTTATTGATTGATAACTACGACAGCTTTTCCTATAATCTTTATCAGCTGGTCGGCAGTATCGACGCCGCCATCCGCGTGATTCGCAACGACGAAATGACGGTCGCGGACATCCGCGGCTTAAAGCCCGACCGGATCATTCTCTCTCCCGGTCCCGGCAGACCGGAAAACGCCGGAAATATCATCGAGGTTGTCAGACAGCTTGGAAAAGAAATCCCCATCCTCGGCGTTTGTCTCGGGCATCAGGCAATTTGCGCGGCATTCGGCGCGACGGTCACCTATGCTAAGGAGCTGATGCACGGCAAGCAATCAGCGGTAACGCTGGCAACGGATACGCTTCTGTTTCAT
Organism: Ruminococcus sp.; assembly: GCA_017471345.1. Taxonomy (GTDB): domain Bacteria; phylum Bacillota; class Clostridia; order Oscillospirales; family Acutalibacteraceae; genus Ruminococcoides. The sequence continues at coordinate 2,030 of JAFUUV010000240.1, read as the reverse complement.
GGTTGTCCGCAAACAGATGTGGTCGCGCGGTACCATTCGCTGGCGGCGGATGAAGCCACCATGCCCGATTGTCTGCGCGTCACCTCAAGAACCGACGACGGCGAGGTGATGGCGGTACAGCACTGCGCCTATCCAATATACGGCGTCCAGTTCCATCCGGAGTCCTTCATGACGCCAAACGGAAAAATCATGTTAGAAAATTTTATCAGGGGGTAATATTGTGATTAAGGAAGCAATTGTCAAAATTGTTAACAAGGAAGATTTAACCTACGATGAAGCCTATACCGTCATGAATGAAATCATGAGCGGCGAGACCTCCCCAACGCAAAACGCGGCGTTCTTAGCGGCATTGTCCACCAAAAGCGCCAAGGCGGAAACGACCGACGAAATCGCCGGCTGCGCTGCGGCGATGCGCGACCACGCGACAAAGGTAGACACCGGCATGGAGGTGATGGAAATCGTCGGCACGGGCGGCGACAACGCGCAGAGCTTCAACATTTCCACCACTTCGGCACTGGTCGCGGCAGCAGGAGGCGTGAAGATTGCGAAGCACGGCAACCGCGCCGCCTCCTCCAACAGCGGCACAGCGGACTGTCTGGAAGCGCTCGGCGTGAATATTCATCAAAGCCCCGCACGCTGCATTGAAATGCTTCGGGAAGCCGGAATGTGCTTTTTCTTCGCGCAAAAGTATCACACCTCGATGAAATACGTCGGCGCCATCCGCCGCGAATTGGGCTTTCGCACCGTGTTCAATATTCTCGGACCGTTGACCAATCCGGCTTCTCCGACGCGCCAGCTGCTCGGCGTATATGACGAGTACCTTGTCGAACCGCTCGCGCAGGTGTTGATTAATCTCGGCGTCAAGCGCGGCATGGTGGTCTACGGACAGGATAAGCTGGATGAAATCTCCCTGAGCGCACCGACAAAGATTTGCGAAATCAACAACGGATGGTTCAAGGTCTACACCATCACACCGGAAAGCTTCGGCTTCGCGCGCTGCGCGAAGGCGGATTTGAAGGGCGGCACACCGGCTGAAAACGCGCGGATTACGCGCGATATTCTCAGCGGCAGGCAGGGACATATGCGCAATGCCGTCTTGCTCAACGCAGGCGCGGCGCTGTACTTGTATGACAAGGCGGACAGCCTGCAAAGCGGTATTGCCCTTGCGGCTGAGCTGATTGACTCGGGAGCGGCGCTGCAAACGCTTGAAAAGGTCATTGAGGTGAGCAACCGACCTGAGGTAGCGATATGACGATTCTCGACCGGCTCGCGGCATACGCGCGGGAACGCGTCATGCTGGCAAAACAAAATATTTCTCTTGAAGAATTAAAAGAGCGTGCCCTCGCACTGCCTGCCGGTACGTTTTCATTTGAAAAAGCGCTGAAAAGGGACGACCTCGCGTTCATCTGCGAATGCAAAAAGGCATCGCCGTCCAAGGGGGTCATCGCGAAGGATTTTCCGTATCTGCAAATCGCGAAGGAATACGAAAGCGCGGGAGCGGACTGCATTTCGGTGTTGACAGAGCCAAAGTGGTTTTTAGGCGACGACAGATATTTGAGTGAAATCGCGCGGACCGTCGATATTCCGTGCCTGCGCAAGGATTTTACCGTGGACGAATATATGCTCTACGAGGCGAAGTGTCTCGGCGCGTCGGCTGTTTTGCTGATTTGCTCCATACTGAGCGCGGAACAAATCAGGACGTATATCAACATCTGCGACACACTGGGACTGTCGGCGCTGGTAGAAGCGCACGACGAAGCCGAGGTCAGAACAGCGCTTGACTGCGGCGCGAGAATCGTCGGCGTCAATAACAGAAACCTGAAGGACTTTTCCGTTGACACCGAAAACAGCAGACGACTCAGAAAACTGATCCCCAAGGATGTGGCTTTCGTTTCGGAAAGCGGCGTCAAAACGCCGGAGGACGTACAAATCCTCCGTGAAATCGGCGCCGACGCGGCGTTAATCGGCGAAGCATTAATGCGAGCCGCGAACAAAAAACAAAAAATAAAGGAATTAAGGGGTATATGATG
>JAFUUV010000033.1 GCA_017471345.1 Ruminococcus sp. | reverse complement strand
CAATTCCTCCATCGGAACATCAGGTCCGGTATACGGAGGAAACGTCTCTTCAAGAACAGCGCCTTGATAGAATGTTTCTTCTTCCGACGAAGTGGAACCGGTATACTCAGGAAAGGTTTCTTCCATGACAGCGTGGTCGTTCGGCTCGGTGCTGTTCGGTTGGGTAGTCGGAGCGGTGGTTATCGGCTCCGTTGTCGGCTCCTGTGTCGTCACCTCTTGCGTAGTTGACGCCTGTGTTGTTTCCACAGCTGAGGAGCTGTTCTCTTTGTTGCCGCAGCCGTTAAGTACTGCTGCAAGAGTGATGATTATGATTGCTGCTGCGATTGATTTTTTCATTGTTAAATTCTCCTTGTTTTATATGGTAAATTATCTCCGTAAAGCTCGTTGTATTCCCGAATAATTTTAATCATTTGAGCCGTCTTTACAGGGATTTTTGACAGGAAAAACGGATCGCGCATAGGATTCCACTTGTAAAGTATTTTCGCGTCGGATTCCACCTTCCATACCTGACCGGGGTCGATTTGTTTTACAGCGTTTTCCGGCAGGATAACCTTTACGTCCATAAAGTCGGAAAAAGTTTGACGCGGGTTTTCCGGCGACAAGACAAAGTAGATAAATTCAAACCGAACCACCTTTTTGTCATTCTCCAGAATCACACCGGAGTAATCAGCGGTCAGTTTTGCAACAACGCCCTTTGCCTTTTCCTCCTCGGTGATTCGATTGCTGTGATAATCAAGCCAGAATTGGTACATCTGGTTTTCAACAAGTTGTCTCGGTTTTCTTTCACCGGTCTTATCATCAATATAGTATTCAATCATAATTGAAACCTCCTAACAAAAACTTACGTTCAACAAGCGATTCTGACATGCTCTTTTGATGACCGCTTCCGCAATTTCGTCATAAAGAGCTTTATCAGGAAGCGGCGTGTATTCCGCCAGCCTGTGATACTCCGACTTTGGCATTTGCAAAGAAAATACCAGATGGTAGTTGACGCTGATGTTGCGAATGGTATACTGGTTATCCAGTGTAACATGTGCGTATCCTAAGAAACGTCTGGTCGCCAATCTGTCGTCAAACTCTACTGATGTAACTCTCATAAAAACTCCTTTCTCTGACATCATGATTTCCTGCTGACACTCTAATTATAAATCAAAAGGTGTCCCATAAACCGCCCTTTGCTCACGGTAAATTGTAAAAGCAAACCCCTAAATTGAAAAAGTAAATGCAAGTTTAGGTAGATTCCGCAATTTTCTGAATGATTTTTGCCTTGATTTCTTTGAACAGCTTTTGGTCGGTTATAATAGTTAATTGACTGTTTCGCTTCGCGTTCTCTGTGTTTGGCAGCTTGACCGTTATATCGTTGCCGTTCCTTCTGACGATAATATCGTTGATAGTCAACTCATTATCAATCGTGACGGAAGCAACCGCGTAAATACCCTGACCGCCGATAATTCTAACGCGTGTTGATGTGACCTTCATTCTACCTCCCGCTCTAGTTCTTTAGCGTACCTCTCGAATATCTTTCTAAGGCAAATTTTATAGTCTATTATTGCGCAGGAGAAGCGAACTTCGTATGGACGGCGCGGCTTGATATATTCTTCCATGATAAAACGCTTTACCTCCGAATATATCTTCTTTCGTTCTTCATCAAAGGCAGCAAGCATATTGTCGTCGGCTCCGGATTTTTTTAGCTTTTGCTTCATATAAACCGTGTGACGGTAAAAACGAGGTATTGTCTTTTTGTAAAAAATCACACTTGCTTCATTTGTTAAGTCCATTATCTTGTCTCCTTGATAACACTCTGATTCCATTCATCATAAGTTAATGGTGTTCCGTCTGCCTTGATTAAAGCGACCAGATTATACGAGCGGTTCATTTCTTCCACATACATTACGTTTGTAAATCTGTCATACATGAAATGATACGGGTAAGAGCTTCCGAGGTCGATAAAGTAGTTGTCAAAGTTATATGATTTATCAAGTGCATTAGAAACATTAGAGAGGACACCTGTATGAGTGTCCTCTGCCTGATTACTTCTCCAAATGCTGCAAGCTCCCAATAAGCCTGCAATAATGCCGATTAATACGCATATAGCTGCTGCTTTCTTAGTCATTTGCGCTCTCCTTTATGACTGATAAAATTCGTTCGACCGTGTAGTTTTCTCTGATATAGCGCCGCACTACATCTTGAAGAATTTTATTCAGGAAAATATAATGCTCGCCGTGTATTTCAATATCGAACATTCGCTTGTCGGCGTTCCAATCTGCCATACCGACAATTCGATTATTATTTGAGTATACCAGATTATCACCAACAGTCGTTTTGCACGAGGATTTAATAAAATTCTGATTCCACATACTGACAATCTCTCTTGCGTCATACGCATACCGAAAGATATAGTAATCCATGTGAAACCTATTGATAACATATTCGCAGATGATCCTCAGCACATTCTCCTCAATCTCGTCAACGGTGTGCGCATTACCCTCGCAGTCCTGATAAAGCATGGTGTCTTTACCAACAACTATAGACCTGTTGACAATCGGCTGCTTGCCCGTATTTGTACCGGGTAATACCTCGTCGTCTGAATCACCGTCCATTTCCTCATTCTCAGTGGACAAATTGTCCACTTCATCGGTGCTCTCAGCGACGTTTGATTCCGTGTACTCAACCTCAGCTCTTTTGCTTTCGGGCTTCTGATAAGGTTCCAGTGCTTTGTCCACCAGATTTTTGACAGAATCATCATCTGTTTTTTCGGACTGTTCAAAGGAATGGTCGTCCTGAATGGACAAATTGTCCACTTCCTCGTCCTCAACCCCATAAAACACCGCTTCAAGGTCGTCGGGGTTTTCTTTGATTTCTCTTGAAATTGCCGTAGTGATTTTGCAGTCAGAATGATTCAAGAGAAATTTAAACAACTTACGCTGCTGCGATTCTGTCAGGTAAGACAGCTCGACCGCCGCGATTACAGGGATAGAACCGCCGTCCACTCTTTTGAGCAGTGGTTCAATCAGGTACGTCAGTCTGATATAGCGGTAAATTTTCTTTTTACTGAGATTTGTTTCCTCGGATATAGTTTTCATATCCTCTAACTCGGCAAGCTCCCTGTAGGCAAACGCCAGCTCCGACGGCAGATAGTCATTATTACGAATCAGATTAGAGGTCAGGCGAATCGTTCGTTTCGCCTGGTCACTCAAATCTGTCTTAATAATACACTTGGTTGTCGGCAATCCTGCCATGATAACGGCTCTACGACGGTGCCGACCGTCAATCAATTCATATTTACCATCAGGTAAGGGAGCAACAATGCACGGACTGAGCTGACCGTCCTTTGCAATTCTCTCCGCGAGCTGTTCAATAGTCTCCTCATGAATTTGAAAGTGTTGGTTGTTATCCTCAACAATCAGCTCATTCTTGATTTCTACAATCTGGTTGTCAGTTGTGCCGATAATATCTGCGTATGCGCTTGCTACAGTCGGAATCGCTTGCGTTTGAATGTTAAACTTTGGCATATTCTCAACCTCCCTTAGAACGGCAGCACGTCAGGCAGCTCCTGAATCGTGTTGGTGATGACCTTTGCAAGCACCTTCAAATCCTCATTGGTACCCACCTCATTATGACCGGTAAAGGCAGCGCGCAGCTTCTTTTCATTATAGTCATAATCACCGTCATAGGAGGACAGTTCTACGGCTATATTCAGAGCAGGAAAAGCACAAAAACCGCCGTTGATATGCTTACCGCAGATAATCAGATAGCTGCTTCCTTTATGCTCAACCCTGATTTCGGTGCAGTTGCTCTTGAATCTTCTTTTGATTTCAGCCATGATTCTCACCTCCAATCAGTGCGTCCACAACGCTCATGTATGCCCTTCCAACGTCGTCAGACGTTCTCTTTACAAGGACTGTTTTGTTGGCGGAGGAGTTTTTGACCGAAGCCCTGAACGGTATCGGCGGCAGAACCATCTTACCGTAGCTTGCGCGAATCGCTTCCAGAACAGCGCGGCTCACTTGGATATTCATTGCCATTGTCGGAAGAATCAAAACATCTTCTCCGATGTTCGCAGTCGGCTTCATGCGAAGCAGCGTTTTCAGCATCTTGTCTGTACCCTGATAGGGGATTGGGTCTGCCTGCACGGTTATCAAGAGAATATCCGAACAAATAACCGCATTAGTAATACGCAAATCAAGCGAAGGACAGCAGTCAATGATTATATAATCGTATTGTGTGAAGTAATCATCGGAGAAGATACGCGAGAAAACGGTCGTTTCGTCTGACTGGTCAGCTTTCAGTGTCGTGACAGCTCCGGCAAGCATAGGCGTTGCAGGAATATAGTCTACATTCAGCTTATCGTTATGTCTGATATATTCATCGTGGTTCACCGGAAACTGCGCTACCGTATGGTAGATCAGCTCCGCTATGGTCGGCTTTCCATCAAATGTAAAGTCGAGCCAGTTGGTAAGGTGCGTCTGACTGTCAATATCGACAAGCAGCACATTCTTTTCTCTGAGGGAGAGTCCTGCGGCGATATTGATAGCCGAAGTCGTCTTTGCCACACCGCCCTTTTCGTTTGCGATTGTGATGATAGTAGGTTTTTTAATCTGTTCCATTTAATCTAGTCCTTTCTCTACTGAGTGGACAATTTGTCCACCTATTATATTTTCACTGCATGGTTTTTCGTTCCTAGTTCACTGAAAAACACACACAAATTTGTGAACATTTTCCTATAAAATAAAAAAGCCGATTACACTGTCGTAATCGTACTGTATCATACTACCTTATCTATACTAATAATCTGATTGGCAGTATCTCCTGCTATGAACTTGTTAAATTTATCTATGTTAAGTCGTTTATATTTTTCGTCTAAATGGGTATATATTTCCAGTGTTATCTTCACATCCGAATGTCCCATGAGTTTTGAAGTGGTGAGTATGTCTACACCGGCTAAGTAAAGCATCGTACAATAAGTGTGTCTTAACTGATGGGCTGTAAATCTTTCGAGTAATTCAGGTATTCCTGTGGGTGCATTTATGTGTTTCGGCGTTCTGCCGAGTTGCTTCATTGTGTCACAATAATACTGATAGTTTAGTTGTTTCTGATAGCTATTCCAATTGCTTTTCCATGATGATACGGTGTGGATTTTCCCTGACTTTTGAGAATATATAAGGTCGTTTTCAGAATTAAATCTTTCCAATTTGAGATAGGGAATTATGTTATCAGGGATAGGTACATATCTGTCTTTTCCGTTCTTTGTGTGCGGTTTTATAGCAAAACGATTTGTGTCAATTCTTTCAGCAGACTTTGTAATAGCAATTTGTTTATTTATGAAGTCTATGTCTGACCATTCCAACGGAATGATTTCTCCGCGCCGCAGTCCGCAAAATAACATTATCAATGCTGCAATTTGTGTGCGGCAATATACCCTTAAAACTAAATCTTTTTGTGTTTCGTCTATCGGGGTTCTTGTGTTTTCCACACCAGAAATTTTTCTGGGTTTCTTTAAAAACGGATTGTGGCAATCTATTATCTCGTTGTCTAAAGCAAATTCATAAATTCGTCTACCTATATTGATGTGCTCCTTTATCAAACGCTTTGAAAAAGGTTTTCCAGTGTTCGGATTATTTTTTTTGGATTCATTTGTAACAAATTCTTCTACATCTAACTTTTTAATTAATGTACAATCCTGATTGCCAAAATAATTCTTTAAGTGTCTGACAGCACATTCTAATTCAACTTGATATGAGTATTGTTGCCTTGGTAAAGTATTTCTAAGCCAACAATCTGCAATTTCGTTAAAGTTCTTCATGCTTTCACCTCTCTATATATAGTAGAAATTATACCATATATAGCTTTATAAGCACAGCTAAAAAATCAAAATAATCTCTTGACTGGCAGTCAAGAGGTCACGGGTTCGAGCCCCGTTATCTCCACCATAGAATGAGAGAGGGTACAAAATGTACCCTCTCTCATTCTATTATGCAAACCAGAAGGAGATAACGGGGTGTGACGGCGAGCGTTAAGCAAACAGTCCTGTGGACTGTTTGTAGCGAGAGCGCAGATGAAACGCCGAGCTGTGCACACGCCGCATCAAGCGTGGCAGATGGTTTCGGTAGCTGGAACGCACGTTATCTCCACCAGAAACGCTTCACTGACGTGAAGCTCAATGAATAGTGAATAATGAATAATGAATAGTGTATAACAGATGAAGCTTTATGGCGTTTCTGGTGTATTATTCGTTATTCATGATTCACTATTCTTTTTTCATTAAGGCTTTGATTCTGCAATCCAAAAGGAGATATTTGGGAAAAGATAAGGCAACAGCGGGTTGCTTGTGTTTTATTACGGTTTGTATTAGAATTGGTAACAGGGAGGTGTTTTTATGAACACAAAGGACGTTATCTATGAACTGAGGACAAGGAACGGGATGTCGCAGGATGAGCTTGCGGAAAAGATTTTTGTGACACGGCAGGCGGTGTCGCGCTGGGAAAACGGCGATACCGTGCCGAATACCGAAGCACTGAAGTTGCTATCAAATCTTTTCAATGTTTCGATCAACACGCTGCTTGGTTCGCCACGTCAGCTGATCTGTCAGTGCTGCGGTATGCCGCTTGACGATACGATTATCGGCACGGATAAGGACGGCGCACTGAACGAGAACTACTGTAAATGGTGCTACGCGGACGGACAGTACACCTACAGCGATATGGACGAGCTGATCGACGTCTGCGTAAAGAATATGGTGAGCGAGCAGTTCACCGAGGAGCAGGCGCGCGCCTATTTGAAGCAAACGCTGCCGCAGCTCGATTATTGGAAGCGCTATGAACAGCTGAGCGACAACGGCGAGTTTGAGCAGTTCAAGCAACAGCTGATTGACGAAATCAACGCTCTGCACATCGAGGGACTGCCGAAGGTAGAGCGCCTGAACGCGCTTGTCGGAAGCTTCGTCAATCTCGCCTATCCCCTGCCGAGCGGTGTCAGCGCGAAATTCCTCAACGACAACAAGACCTATCTCGGCAACCAACTTGAGTCGGAATTCGGCGGCGAACGCTGCTTTGGCGTTTTAGCGAATATGGATTTTATCTTAGTCAGCACCTATGAGGCAGAAGGTAAAAATCCGGAATTGGTGCTGTATAAAAAGAGATAAGCTTTTTTGCGGCAATAAAACAACCCATTGGCAGGCTGATACTTGCAATCATTTAGAAATTATGGTAGACTATACATAGTAAAGAGGTGATTGCGGTGATAGCAAACAATATCCGTTTTCTCAGAAAACAAGAGAATCTCAGTCAGGAGAAATTTGCCGAGCGTTTCGGCGTCTCGCGCCAATCCGTAGCGAAGTGGGAAAGCGGAGAGAGTGTTCCGGATGTATTGAAATGCAGTGAAATAGCGGAGTATTATACTCTTTCAATCGACGTACTTGTATCCGTGCCGCTCGACGGTTTGGATGCGAACGAAAATACTGCTGACGGAAAGTATATTTTCGGTATGACAGAGGTTACGCAGGACGGACAAGTCAAAATCCCGGAATATGCCCGCGAGGTGTTTGATATTCACGCGGGAGACAGACTAATGGTGATGGGAGATACTTCAAGGGGCGGCATCGCGCTGGCTAAAATCTCTTTAGGTGATATGAAAACAGAATAAATTTATGCGGTGCTGCCTTTAGGGCACCTCTAAAAATATAAAGCTGCCCATATGCACCCATCTTTCACAGCAACTTCTTGCCAAAACTCCTCGTTATACGTCAGTATGACTTCGTCGTTTTGACAATAATTTGCTATAAAATATCCGCACCTCTGAACAACCCTATATTTTT
>JAFUUV010000032.1 GCA_017471345.1 Ruminococcus sp. | reverse complement strand
TTCACTGTTGTTCAGAGGTGCAGATATTTTATAGTAGATTTTTGTCAAAACGACGACGTCATACTGACGTATAACGAGGAGTTTTGGCAGAAATATGCTGTGAAAGATTTGTGGCTATGGGCAGCTATGAATTTTTAGAGGTGCCCACTTATTCGTTCGGCACGACGGCGCCGCCTTCGCCGCCTCCTCCGCCGCCCGGCACATCGGGAACGGCAGGACCTTCGCCGCCGCCACCGCCGGAGCTTTGTTCGCCGCCACCGCCGGAGCTTTGTTCGCCGCCGCCGGAGCTTTCACCGCCGCCGCCGGAGGATTGCTCGCCGCCACCGCCGCCGGAGGATTGCTCACCGCCACCGCCGCCGGAGGAGGACTGGCTGCCGCTCCACGCGTTCCAGTCGTAGGTGGAGTCGTCATACCACGCCGAGCCGAAGGCGGGCATATTGTCCTCGGTGTAGTAGCCGACATATTTTCCGGACACGTTTTCGGTGGAAATAATCAGTCCGGTGGACGGGTTGTACGTCGCCGGAATCAGATTTTTGGAAATGCGGTACTCCTTCTGCTCCTTGTCCTTGAGGTACTCGCCCATGACGGTGGCGAAGAACTTCGCGGAACGGGTTTTGTCGTTGATGGTCTGGGGGCTGTCGTAGCCCGTCCAGGTCGCCATGACCGCGTAGGGCGACATACCGCAGAACCAGCAGTCGAGGTCGTTATCGGTCGTACCGGTCTTGCCCACGATATCCCAGTTGGGCACACGCGCGTACATCGCGTAGGTGTTGGCGCTGTTTTCGACGTTGTAGTGCAGCAGGCGGTTCATGATGCCGGCGGTCTCCGCCGAATATGCCTGCTTGGGCACGGTGTCGCGGTTATCGAGGATGACGTTGTCCTCGGAGTCGGTAATATAATAGTAGGTGTAGGGCTTGTAGTAGAGTCCCTCGTTGCCCATGTAGGTGTACGCCGCCGCCATTTCGCGCACGGTGACACCGCCGTTGAGACCGCCGATGGACAAAGCGCCGGTGTTGATGCCGTCAAGCTCGGTCAGATGCTTGAAGTTCATCTTGGTGACCGCCTGCTCATACGCGACAGAGGGACCGCCGATAAGCTCCATCACCTGCACCGCCGTGGCGTTGGAGGAACGCTCAATCGCGTCGGGCAGCAGAATGTTGCCGAGATACGAGCCGTAGGCGTTGGACGGACCGGAAATGTAGTTGCCGGTCTCCTCGTCCAGCTCGTACTTCTCAATCGGCTCATCGAGCACGGTGGAGGAGAAGTACAGCTGCTTGTTGTTCAGCGCGATGGGATAGACAAACAGCGGCTTGATGGACGAACCGGGCTGCAGCGCCGAGTGGGCGGCTCTGTCCCACGCGAGGTCGGTGGTTTTGCGGTTGGAGCTGCCGACCGTGGCGATGACACGGCCGTCAAAGTCCATCAGAACGGAGCCGAGCTCGATGCTGAGGTCGGCGCTCTTGTCGATGTCCATGGCTGCCTTCTCGATGAAGTCCTGCATCTTCTCGTCCATGGCGCAGTAGATTTTCAGACCTTCGGTGTAAATCTTATCGCTGGCGGCGTCGGTGCTGATGTTGTAATACAGCGCCAAATCCCGCTGCAAATCGTAAAACAGCTGGTCGTAGTACCAGTTCTGCACATCGCTGTCCTCGTCGTCATCGTCCTCCGAGGGGTTCTTGGCGCCCACAAAGGTCATGTTGGCGCTTTCCTTCATCGCGTCGTCGTAGACCTGCTTGGAGATAACCCCCTGGTCGTACATTTCGTAGAGAATCAGCTCGCGGCGCTTGCGGTTGTTCTCGGGATAAATCAGCGGATTCCAGCGCGAGGGATTCTGCGTGATGCCGGCGATGGCGGCACATTCCGCGAGCGAGCAGTCCGTGATGCTCTTGTCAAAATAGAGCTGAGCCGCCGCCTCGACGCCCTGGCAGTTGTTGCCGAAATTGACGACGTTGAGATACGCCTCCAAAATCTGATCCTTGGTGTATTCCTGCTCTAACTTGAGCGCCTTGCAGATTTCGCGCAGCTTACGGTTGATGCTCACCTCGTTGTCGTCGGTGATGTTTTTGATTAACTGCTGGGTGATGGTGGAGCCGCCGTAGGAATCGTTGCCGGTGGTGAGGGTGGCGATAGCGGACAGGGTGCGCTGCCAGTCCACGCCGTTGTGCTCATAAAAGCGCTTATCCTCGATGGCGACCTGCGCCTCCTTCATATACTGAGGGATTTTCTGCATATCCACCCAGGTGCGGTTTTCGGTGCTGTACAGCTTGCGCGTTTCGGTAAACTCGCCGGTGTCGCTGTCCTTGATGAAAATACGGCTGGTCTGGTTCATGGATTTTGCCTTGAGGTCAATACCCGTCGGCTCCGAGGCAAGGGCAAAGATGTAAATGCCCAGCGAGACCGCCGTGATAACGCCTGCCACTGCCAGCACGGAAAATACGGTCAGCAGCAGCTTTCCCAAGCCCTTGAAAAAGCGCTTCGCGCCGCTTTCGCTCCGTTTGCGGGAGATTTCAGGCAGCTCACTGTTCTTGCCGGTGTAGCCGCTGATATCGGTTTCACGTCTGTTACGCATAATAACTCCTTCTAAAACTGATAAGTGAACATTAGTATTCTTTATTATAGCACTTTATCGGGCAAAAATAAATATGAAATTCAAATTTTCCTATAAAAAAATCGGAATTTCTCCCTCGCGATTTTATGAAAAAGGGTGAATATCACGGAAAAAATCGGTTATCCTAACCCTCACAGGAGGGATTTTGATGAAAAAAATCATTTTGTTTTCGGCGACAGGCGTCATTCTGATTGCCTGCGTCATCACCTCGGCGGTGGCGCAGCAGTACGCGTTCACACCCCCTGCCGTCGCACAGACACAGCAGAGTCAGGAGGACAAGCGCTTTGTTCTCGGCGCCGAGCGCGGCAGACTGGTGGTGTACCGTCAGGGCGAGAGCGAGCCGTTTATCACGACCGAAACCTTCACCTACACCCTCCCCAAGCCCGACCGTCTCAGGCTGGAGCAGGGCATCGAAATCAACGGAGAAGCCGCCCTGCGCCGTACACTCGAGGATTATTGCAGCTGACACGCCCTGACGGGCGGTATCATGACACTGTCATCCCGACTTACGCGGATGAGGTGCTGTCCAAAACTTGTTTTGCGTAACAGCCCCATGCCTGTAGGGTTTGGTCTTTGAGGTGTTGTCCAAATCTTT
>JAFUUV010000239.1 GCA_017471345.1 Ruminococcus sp. | reverse complement strand
TTGTATATCGTCATTTCAGCCGTGATTTGCCTTGTGTTTTTAGGAAAGTTGGAGGGAGTTCGCGAGGGCAGCATACTCTCCGCCATAGCCATCGGTAACATCATCAAGCTGTATAATTATTTATTTCATAAATTCAGAAAGCGCAAGACAAATATCAAATAGATTCCGAATTGCTTTACAAAGAGCGTGCCGACAGTTTTGTTATTTAAGTGCCGGCACGTTTTTTGATTATTCTTATTATCTATGAATATGGCTATAAAACAGGTATCCTAAAAGATACCGAGTATCATCAATAATCGTACTTGTTTTTTTATTGAGCAGTCGTATAATTAAAGTAGTTCAAAAAAATGACAGGAGGCTAAAGCCAATGGAAAAGCAGACGACGCTTGACGAACGCTTTGGAAAATGTCCCTACGCCACTGCGCAAAGCTTGATTTCAGGCAAGTGGTCGGTGCTGATTCTGCTCTATTTGCAGGACGGACCATTGCGGTTTAATGAGCTGTTGCGGAAAATGCCGAAGATGACGCACGCTACGCTCTCGGTGCAGCTCAAAAGCTTAGAAGAAAACGGCTTGATTCGGCGTGTGCAGTATGAAGCCATCCCGCCAAGGGTGGAGTATTCTTTGACGGAAATCGGCGAACGCTTTCAGCCGGTTGTCGCTGCGCTGGAAACGTGGGGTAACGAATATATCGACTACTTAAAACAAAGAAATGCTTGACATTTTTAAATAAATAACACAGGAGGAATTAACCATGTCAGAAACATTAACCGTATTAAAAACACGCCGCAGCTGCCGCGCTTACAAGCCGGAGCTGATTGAGGAAGAAAAGCTAAACGCGATTATCGAGGCAGGCACCTACGCCGCGACAGGTATGGGCAAGCAGTCGCCTATTATTATCGCTGTAACGGATAAGGCGCTGAGAGATAAGCTCTCTAAAATGAACGCCGCGATTATGGGCGTGAATATCGACCCTTTCTACGGTGCGCCGGAGCTGTTGATTGTGCTTGCCAACAAGGAAATGCCGACCTATATTTACGATGGCAGCTTGGTAATGGGCAATATGATGAACGCTGCCGCCGACCTCGGCATTGCAAACTGCTGGATTCACCGCGCCAAAGAGGAATTTGAGAGCGAGGAAGGAAAAGCGATCTTAAAAGACCTCGGCATTGAGGGCGACTATGAGGGTATCGGTCATCTGATTCTCGGCTACGCCGCCAAGCCCGAAGCTAAACCCGCTCCGAGAAAAGCGGACTATGTTTACAGAGTATAGTTTTTGAGATAAGGAGAAATTCAAATGAGCAAAGTAAATGATTTTTTGACAGAAGCAGGCGTATTCTTTTTAGCGACAACGGACGGTAATCAACCCAAGCTCCGTCCTCTCGGCGCGCATATGGAGGTTGAAGGCAAAATCATCTTCGGCGTAGGCGATTTTAAGAACGTCTACAAACAGATGATTGCGAATCCTCTCGTTGAGATTGTGGCTTGCAAGGCTGACGGTCATTGGCTGCGCTATACAGGCAAGGCAGTTTTTGAAACCGATGACAGCTACGCCGAGCAAATGATTAAACAGTCAGGGCTTGAAGCAATTTATAATGAGCAGACAGGCAACAAGCTGATGACCTTCCACTTGGAGGACGCGACGGCTGTAGACATTGCAGTTATGGGAGACGGAGAAAATCTCCTGTAAGTATACACAACCAAATACATTAAAATGAAGCACCAATCGACAAACCGTGTCGGTTGGTGCTTTCTGTTACAGAAGTATTTCACTTATATTTTCCGGCATAGAATTGAACATCATCTCAACAACCACCTCAGCGGAGGTAGTGTTGTCGTATAACAGCCACTCCTTTGTCATACCGACAGAGCCGTAGCAGTAGTGGCGAATACTGAATCTCAGCTGTGTATCGAGCACATCGGTACGCAGCTTTTCTTTTGCGATTTTCTCATAGCGTTTTACAAAGTATTCGAGCATATACGCCCACAAAGCGTTTTGGGAAGAATCCTCATACGCGCGCTTGTAGAACAGGAAATCCTGTTTCATCCGTTTCATACCGTCTGCCGCCGATTCAAGCGACACCACATCCGTTTGGTTTGCCGATTGGAAGAATATCCAAGCGACCAAATCATACTTATCCTTAAAATGGTAGTAGAAGGTCGGGCGTTCAATCTCCGCCGCCTTGCAAATTTCCGTCACACGGATTTTGTCAATCGGCTTTTGCTTCATCAAATCCTTCATTTTGTCCGCTATCCATAGCTTTGTAATCTCAGCCATTTTATCCTCTTTTCTTACAAAAACTTAATTCTGTAATATAACCTATCATAATTATATTTCTGTAAGTGGAAATTGTCAATAAAATCGGGTAAAATAGTGATAACAACTTGAAAGGATTGATTTTATGAACCGTGTATGCGAAATTTTCAACATTCAATATCCTGTTATTCAGGGGCCTATGGCGTGGATTACCTCGTCTGAGCTTGTCGCCGCTGTATCCAATGCCGGCGGCTTGGGGGTTCTCGGAACCAGCGCCGACTCCACCGAGATTATCCGTGGAATTCCCGAAAGCGTAGCGGAAATGCGCAAGGCAATCCGCAGCACCAAGGAGCTGACCGATAAGCCGTTCGGTATCAATGTATTTTCCGAAGCTGGTGACCCCTACGGTTTCAGCAAGGCGATGATTGAGCTTGCGAAGGAAGAAGGCGTGATGATTCTTGTCGTTGCCGGAAATGTATCTCCCGATGAAATCAGGCAGTGGAAAGAGGACGGCTTCACCGTGATTATGCGCGAGGCGAATCCCTCTGTCAGAGGCGCTATTGAAGCTGAAAAAGCAGGCGCGGATATTATTGTGGCGACAGGCTGTGACGAAGGCGGTTGTATGCCGCATCTCTCAACAGGCACAACAGCCGCAACCGCATTGCTCAGCGAGTATGTCAGTATTCCTGTCCTCGCCGCAGGCGGTATCGTCAATGAGAAGATGGCAAAAGCCGCGCAGGTTGTCGGCGCAGAGGGTGTGTTTGTCGGCACACGCTTCATCCTTTCCGAAGAATGCAGAGCCGCTGATAAAACCAAGCAGGATATTTTGAACACCCATCCCGATGATTTTCTTGTATTTACGCAGAGCAACGGTTATTCAAAGTGGAGAACCGTGCCGAACAAAATCGGCAGAGAAGGCGTTGAGGCGAACAACAACGGCGACTTCAATCCGCCCTCGGGCAGCTTCTTCTATGGTATGCTAAAGGGCGACCCTGACGCAGGTGTAAACACCGTATGCAACGTTGCAAGCCTTGTTAAGTCGATTGACCCGTGCGAGAAAATCGTGAAGGAATTGGGAAGTGTTTTTGTAGAGTAAGAAGGTTTTGATATGCATTTCACAGGAACCGTATACAGAAATCCGTACGGACCCACCTTTCCTCTTTTGGAAATCACACAGAGTACCACCCACAACAAATGCAGGTTCTGCACCATGTACCGTGACGTGCCTTTCAAAATGTCGCCGATGGAGTGGATTGAGGAGGACTTGCAGGAGACAGCGTCCATTGTCCCGAACGCAACGACAATTCAGCTGTTGAGGAAAACAAAAGGTATCCCTTAATCAATTGCAAATTTCTGTTTGCAACGCGCGGTTCGCGCGAACCTTTTTGACGGAAATGTCAATACGGTTCCTCTCGGTACAAAAAAGCCTATGGTCACTGCGGTTTTGCGGTGACCATAGGTCTTTATACAAAAAGGAATTTATGATGATTGCCTGCCGGTGACAGAGGAACGGATGATTTTTTTGGAAGCGGTCTTTTCAAACTCCTCCTCGCGAA
>JAFUUV010000238.1 GCA_017471345.1 Ruminococcus sp. | reverse complement strand
GATTTTTGGCTGGAGCGGTTTAGTAGTAAAGTATTTTTCCTTGCGGTTTCTTTGTGCCTGTGTGATATTACCGTCCTCATCCAGGTATTTTTTCCAAGCGCCTGCACCTGATCCAAAAAATGTATCTCCCATATTGATAAAAATGTTTGCAGTTGGTTTGAGGTATGGACGCAGTGTGTCAAAAAAATCAACGAGATTTTCAACATACAGCTCTGGTGTTGCTTCTGCACCGATTTCGCCGGTGCCGTTGTAAACGCGCTTAGCCCAATACGGCGGTGAAGTTACCAACAAATCAATGGAATTTTTCGGTATATTTTTTATCAGATCCAATGTATCACCACAGGCGATAATGTGATTCATATCCCTGCCTCCTCATTATGTTCATTATACCATATTGTAATTCTGATTTCAACTGAAGTCAAAAAATAGGAAAAAAACACAGGCTCCCGGGAGGGAGCCTGCGGATGGGTTAATCCTTTTTTTTGAACGCCTCTTTGAAGGGGACGACGGTGCCGTCCGCCTCCTCGACGGAGACGTTGTCGAGGGTGGCGCTGAACTGCTGACGGATTTCGCCGAGATAGTAGGCGTAGAGCTTTTTTTGCTCCGCCTGCTCCTCGGGGGTGAGTCCGGTGGTTTTCTTCTTGCGCGCTAACTCGTTGATACGGCTGAGTAACGTCTGTTCCATCAGTTGTTAATCAGCTTGTCCTCGTCAGACCAGCTGTACAGCTTTCTGACCTCTGTGCCGATCATCTCGGCAGGAGCCTCCGCGGCACGCTTTCTCATGGCGCGGAAGTGCGCCTGACCGCCGGCGGGGGACATATCGAGGAGGAAGTCCTTGGCGAAGGAACCGTCCTGAATGTCGTCGAGTATCTTTCTCATTGCCTTCTTGGTGTCCTCGGTGATAATCTTGGGACCGGTGATGTAGTCGCCGTACTCAGCGGTGTTGGAGATGGAGTATCTCATGCCGGCAAAACCGGACTGATAAATCAGGTCAACGATGAGCTTCATCTCGTGGATGCACTCAAAGTAAGCGTTTCTGGGATCGTAGCCTGCTTCGCAGAGGGTTTCAAAGCCTGCCTGCATCAGTGCGCAGACGCCGCCGCACAGCACTGCCTGCTCGCCGAAGAGGTCGGTTTCGGTCTCGGTGCGGAAGGTGGTCTCGAGAACGCCCGCTCTCGCGCCGCCGATACCGAGGGCATATGCCAGCGCCAGATCCTTTGCCTGACCGGTGGCGTCCTGCGCGACCGCGACAAGACAGGGAACACCCTTGCCTGCCTGATACTCGGAACGAACGGTGTGACCGGGACCCTTGGGCGCGATCATGGTGACGTCAACGTCAGCCGGAGGTACAATCTGACCGAAGTGGATGGAGAAGCCGTGCGCGAACATCAGCATATTGCCGGCTTCGAGGTTGGGCGCGATGTCCTTCTTGTACATTGCCGCCTGCTTTTCGTCATTAATCAGAATCATGATGATGTCTGCCTTCTTGGCAGCCTCGGCAGCGGTGAATACCTCGAAGCCCTGCGCCTCCGCCTTTGCCCAGGACTTGCTGCCCTCGTAAAGACCGATGATGACGTGGCATCCGCTCTCCTTGAGGTTGAGCGCGTGCGCGTGACCCTGGCTGCCGTAGCCGATAATGGCGATGGTCTTGCCTTCAAGAAGGGCAAGATTGCAGTCGGACTGATAATAAATCGGTGCCTTCATGTTTTCTCTGTAGTCTTTCATGTTAGAATTCCTCCTTGCCGCGGGTGCGGCGATAGTTGATATAGGTTAATATAAGTTGATATAACAGACTGAATCAAAGGGCGGCTTGCGCGTTTGGCGCTCACACCGAAACGGCGGCGTTGCCGCGGTCGATGGCGATGGTGCCGGTGCGGACAATTTCGCGGATGCCGTAGGGCTTGAGCATATCAATCAGCGTTTTGACACGCGCGGCGGTTTCGCAGTACTCCACGGTCACGCAGGTCGGGGCGGCGTCGACGATTTTCGCCTGCATAATTTCGGCGGTCTTGATAATTTCCGCGCGCTTGGAGGCGGCGCAGTGCACCTTGATGAGAATCAGCTCGCGGCTGATGAACTCGCCCTCGCGCAGCCGCTTGACCTTGATGACCGGAATCACCTTATTGAGCTGCTTTTCCAGCTGCTCAACGACGTATTCGTCGCCGTTGGCAACAATGGTGATGCGCGACACGGCAGGGTCGTTGGTCACGCCCACGGCGAGAGAGTCGATATTGAAGCCGCGGCGCGAGAAGAGTCCCGAAATCTTCGAGAGCACGCCGGCTTGGTTTTCAACAAGAATGGATAATGTATACTGCATAGGCTAACCTCTTAAATGGACGGTGTGTCGGGGTATACGTTGCAGACGAGGATAAACGGCTTGTCCGACCGAACCATGTCCTTGATAATCTCCTCCGCCTCGGCGTTGGAATTGGCCTCGGCGTGGTCGATGCCGTATGCCTCGGCAATTTTCAGAAAATCGGGATCGCCCTTGAGGATGGTCGCGCTGTGACGGGCGTTGTAGTGCTTATCCTGCAATTCGCGCACCATGCCGAGGCGATGGTTGCGCATGATGATAATTTTGATTGCCAAATCGTTGCCGGCAATGGTCGCCAATTCGTTCATGCTCATCTGGAAGCTGCCGTCGCCGCAGACCACCACGACGTCACGGTTTGGTCTTGCCATTTTCGCGCCGACTGCCGCCGGAATCGAGTAGCCCATCGTGCCCATGCCGCCGGTGGTGAGGAAGCGTCCCTCGCGGATGCGGAAGTTGTTGGCGCACCAAATCTGGTTCTGTCCGACGTCCGCCACCAAAATCGCCTTGGAGCGCAGCATGGCGCTGAGATGCGCCACCAGTGTGCGCGGCTCGACGTAGCCCTCAAAGACGGGCGGAACGCGGAGAAAATCCTTTTTCCAGGTTTTGACGGTTTCCTGCCACTGGTTGGGAACCTTGTAGTCGCCGATGCTCTCAATCAGCATCTGCATGACATTTTTCATATCGCCGACAATCGGAATTTCGGTTTTGACGTTTTTGCCGATTTCGGCAGGGTCGATATCAATGTGGATGACGGTGGTGTTTTCGCTCATCTGGTGCGGCGCCGCCACCGCGCGGTCACCGAGTCTCGCGCCGCAGACAATCACCAAATCCGCGTCGTGCAGCGCGCGGTTGGCGACGGTCTTGCCGTGGGTGCCGAGCATACCGAGGTAAAGCTCGTGCTCGCTGGGCATGACGCCGATGCCCATCATCGTGGAAATCACCGGAATGCCCGTCTTGTCAGCAAACGCCTGAAACTTCGGCTTGACGCCCGAGAGCAGCACGCCGCCTCCCGAGACAATCAGCGGACGGCGGCTGGCTTTGATTGCCTCGACCGCGCGCTTCACCTGAATCGCGTGTCCCTTGGTGTTCGGCTTGTAGCCGATGATGTTCACGCTCTCGGGATAGACGAATTCCTCGATTTCATTTTCCTGTATATCTATGGGAATGTCGATGAGTACCGGTCCTTTTCTGCCGGTGGAGGCGATGTGAAACGCTTCCTTGAATACCCTCGGCAAATCCTCTGTCTTTTTGACAATGTAGCTGTGCTTGACAAACGGCTCGCACGCGCCGGTGATGTCCGCCTCCTGAAAGACGTCCCTGCCCAGCAGGTCGCTGCGCACCTGTCCGGTGATGGCGACCAGCGGAATCGAGTCGGTGTACGCCGTCGCGATTCCCGTAATCAGGTTGGTCGCGCCGGGACCGGAGGTTGCCACGCACACGCCCGGCTTGCCGCTTGCGCTGCACCGCGCATAACCGCTCGCCATGTGCGCCGCGTTCTGCTCCTGACGCACTAAGATGTGGCGGATGGTTTCGGAATCAAAAATTTTATCATAAAACGGGCAAATTGTCGCGCCCGGGTAGCCGAAGATGACCTTGACGCCCTCTGCCTCCAGGCATTTTACCATTATTTCAGCGCCGCTAATCATGGTTTTACCCCTCCTTGTCCGTTGCTTACATCACGATTAACCTTTATTATACACCTTTTTTGCATGGTTGTAAAGGATTTTTTGCGCAGACACAACGCTTTTGGAATGCAAAAAGCTTTCTTCTAAAAGGCGACCGCTCAGGATGACAGGAATGGATAGGAGCAATGTTTTTCCTTGTGCTGTCATCCATGCCTGTAGGGTTTGGTCTTGACCAAACCGCCGGCGATGAATCATAACGTATGAAATAAATCCGGCGGTTCGGTCAGCGCTGCATGGGTGTTGTTACCCAAATCAAAGATTTGGACAACACCTCAAAGACCGAACCCTACGGAACGTTATGCATGATTCAAGCAGCGATGGGATTCACTTGATAGGACACCGTGGTTTCTCGCCGAGG
>JAFUUV010000237.1 GCA_017471345.1 Ruminococcus sp. | reverse complement strand
TTTTTGTCTCACTTTTGTCATAGTCAGTCTGCTATACTGTAGTCACAACAGAGGGAAACAAACCTGCTGAAAATAAATCAAAATAAAAAAAGGAGAACATCATCATGAAAAGAGAAGTACTTACCAGAGAAGAGAGAATCAACGCCAAGGTCGCCGCTATGAGAGCACAGAGACAGCGTGTTCAGAGAGAAAAGAAAAGAGTGCCCGTCATCGTTTCGAGCATTTGCGCGGCAGTCCTGCTGCTCGGCGGCACGGCGTTCGGCGTCACCATGTTCAACATGAACAACGCGAAGCCTGTCACCACCGCGACGGCGGCTAAGCTTGCCGAAAGCGCGAAGCCGGTTGCCAAGACCGCTTCCGCCAACCAGACCGCCACCCAGCCGGCAAAGCAGACCACCGCGCAGACCACCGCACAGCCGGCAAAGCAGACTACCACGCAGACCACCGCACAGCCGGCAGAGCAGACCGCCGCGCAGACTACCGCGCAGCCGGTACAGAGCACCCAAAGCTCCAACAGCTACAGCTATAGCTATAGCTATAGCGATACCGCCGACAACAGCACCAACAATGCCGCGCAGGTCACCGCGGACAACAGCTCCGCTGTTTCCGCCGCTCCGCAGACCACCTTCACCGGCACCCACCACAGCGGCGCGGTTGACAACGGCAAGGGAAACTCCCTGCATTTCTACCAGAACGGTAAAACCAGCAAAGGCTATGACTGGCGCTATGAAGGCGGCAACGGCTTGGTTGACGTCGGCTGCGACTACACCTTCAATGGCAGCGACTACGACTTCTCGCTGATCGGCAAGGCGCCCGGCAACGGCACCATTACCGTATGGCACAACACCGACGACAACACCCAGATGCCCACCACCATCAACTTCAACGTTGACGAAAACCTCAACGTCACCTACAACTGAACCGAATGAAAAAGCCCATAAGAAAAAGCCCAAAATAAAGCCTTTTTCATTTTGATATACATACAAAGACAGGCTCGGGAGCAAAAGCTCCTGAGCCTGTCGCATTGTTGGAAGAATTTACGCGCCGGGACGGTCGAAGAAACGCACCTGCTGATAGCTGAGCACAAATTCCTGGCTTTCGTGGAAGTCGCTCGAAACGATGTAGGGGTTGTACATATAGAGCATCCGGTGCTGCACCGCGCTGCCGTCGTCATCAAAGATGTAGCGCACCGCCTGCACACAGGCGTCGCTGGTACCGCTGGTGGTGCTGCCGTCGTAGTGGCAATATCGGATAACATCCTCCACCGAGGTGTAACCGTCAAAGCACATCGCGTCGCGGACGCACTGGGCAATCATGGCGGCGCCGATAAAGCCGCCGGAGCCGAACTCGCCGTAGCAAAGGGCTTCAATCAGATCTCTGTCCTCCTCGGTCAGCTCGATATGGTAGCAGCTGTAGGAAGGGTCGGGATTGTCAATCGCCACAAGGTAGCCTGCGTCCCACTGTGCCTGATAGTCCGCGCTGCCGGAGGCAGCCGTCGCAAACGGCACGTTGCCGTCAGGCGAGGTCGTGGTCGGCGCCGTGGTCGCGACCGGCTTGGTGGTCGCTGCGGCAGTGGTCGGCGCGGTGGTCGCGACCGGCTTAGTGGTCGCCGCGGCAGTGGTTGGCGCGGCAGTCGTGCGGACGGTCGCGGCGGTGGTATACGGTACGCCGCTGATACTGTCTCCGGCACGCGTGATTCCCGAGGAAAAAATCAGCGCCACAATCACCGCGACTACCGGAACGACAACAGCCAGCACGCGTGTCAAAGCTTTATGTTGAGAAAAAAATACAAAAAGTTTTTCCATTCTCTCACCCTTTATCTGTCTGGATATCCTGAATGCAACACCGCACCCTTCACGGCGTACACCCGGATTATGCCGTATTTCTTTTATTTTACCACATTCGACGCAAGATAACAAGAGGTAATTTTTTTCGAGCGAAGGCTTTTGTCATGCATAATTTTTGGGGTGACAGGAAAGCTGTAGGGGACGGCTTCCCAGACGTCCCGATTTGCCTAACGTTTGGTTCAACGGGACGTCAGGGATGCCGTCCCCTACATCATGGTTGATGATGGGTGATTTCAGTTTTACGGATTCAGGAATGATGCATTATGAATGACGCATTGTATGAGCTTTTCCGGCGAAAAACGCTCGTCCTGCTCGAAGCAGGCGTTGAGGGCGTCGGTATTTTCGTAGGAATGCTCGACCTCCTTGGAATAGCGCTGTAAAATCCGCATCCGCTCGTAGGGATAGCCCTGCTCAAAAAACAGCGCGTCCATTTTTCCGGTGACAAGGTAGGCGCACGTCATCCGCCGCATGGCGTACATCACGTCGCCGGAATTGACGGCTTCGAGGTAGTAGCGGTAGAGATAGTACAGGGCAAACTGCTCGAACGCGTCGTCAAAATCGTCGCGGATGCGCAGAGAATCCGCCCTTGCGGCGGTCTGTTTCAGCGCGTCACGCCACGCGTCGCTCATGATTTCAAAGCCTTGGTGCATCTCCAAAATAAAGCCGCAGCCGCCGCTGCCCTCCGCCTCGGGCAGGGGAGCCGGCTCAAAGCCGTCGAGGACGCACTGCACCTGCGCGTTGAATTCCAGACAATCCGCCAGCCGGTAGGCAAGGGACACGGTGCGGTCGGTCAGCAGCCGCGCCGTGCGCGCGCGTGCCTTGAGCAGAAAGCTCATGCCGTCGTCTCTGTCCTCGCTGACGCTGTACTCAACCGCGCCGCCGAAGTCCGCATAGGCGCCGCTGTCGCTGCGGAGCATGAACCGCGCCGCCTCGGGACAGGCAAACGAGAGCAGGTGCTCGCGGAAGCCGCCGTAATCGACCGCCACACGCGGAAAGTTGGCGCAGGTTTCGCTGAGGTGCTCCTCGCCGACGCCGATGAAAATATCGCAGAGCATATCGTCGTTCCAGAACGGGCAGCGTCCGCCGACGGAGCGGAACACGCGGTCGCCGTCCTCGTCGGTGACGGCAAGGCGGCGCATTTTGTCGCCGAGGGGTCCCTTCACCGTGCGGTAGAAGGCTTCGGTGGCGCTGTCGAGGTCGATGTCCCAGTCCTTGCAGCAGCTATCCTCGCAGCGGTTGGCGATACACTTGAATTCATGATAAAATCGCGGATAAATTTCCTGCATACGCTTCACATCCTTACTTTGCCGGCGTGACGCGGCTCAGTCCAGCGCTTCGAGCATCTGCGCCGGATTGTCGGCAGCCCTGACCTTGCCGAACGCTTTGACAATCACACCGTTTTCGTCAATCAGATAGGTCGTGCGCACCACGCCCATGCTGACCTTGCCGTAGTTTTTCTTTTCCTGCCACACGCCGTAAGCCTGCAGCACCTCTTTTTCCGTGTCGGAGAGCAGCGTAAACGGCAAGCCGTATTTTTCCTCAAATTTCTTGTGCGAGGCGACGGAGTCCTTGCTCACGCCGAGTACCACCGCGCCTTTTTCGCGGAACTGCGGATACAGCTCCCCGAAGGCGCACGCCTGCTTGGTGCAGCCGGGGGTGTTGTCGCGCGGATAAAAATAGAGTATCACCCTTTGTCCGCGATAGTCCGAGAGCGTGTGGCGCTCGCCGTTCTGGTCGGGCAGGGTGAAGTCCGGCGCCGGTGTGCCGATTGCTAACATAGGTCATTCCTCCTTGCTGTTTTCCTTATTGTACCACACTCTGTCCCGGCCGACAACCCTTCGGGGGAAAATCCGTGCGTTCTGTCCCTGTCATCCGGAGCGTATTGAAAAAAATAAAAACTTTTTTCACTTTGCCCTTTTTTTGTCATAATGTTGTGATAGTCGGTGTGATAAACTATAGTCACAACAAAGGGAAAACAAAAAATCAAACGAAAGGGGAAATCATCATGAAAAAGAATAACATCAAAACCAAAATCATCGCAACCGTTTTAGCAACCGTCACCGTATGCTCCGTCGGCACCATGGCAACCACCTCCGCATTCGCGGCGGAAAAACATATCTCGGCAGGCACCACCGTCACCAACGACAACAAGGTCAGCATGGACAGAGATTTGCTGCAGGTCAAGAACATCACCTCCTCCACCCTGCTGAAGGTGCTCGAGGGCGCCACCAAGTACGGCAAATACGTTTCTCCGGTGCTCGGCGGACTGCTTGACGCGTTCATCGAAAAGCCCGAGGAAAGAATCGAGAAGAAGCTCACCGAGCTCAGCGACAAGGTCGATAAGGTCTTTGATAAAATCGACGCGTCGGAAGCCTCCATCAAGGCGGAAATCACCAACGACCTCGGCGTGCAGAGCTTTTACAACAGCTTTGTGAAGTTCAAGACGCAGACCGAAACGATGAACCGCAAAATCAAGGATATCTACGCAAGCAACCTCTCCAACGCTGACAAAATCGCCAAAATCGGCAGCCTTGCCGGCAACTATGACGAGTGGAGATCCAGATTCGAGGACGTGCAGGGTGAGCTGAACACCTTCTGCCGGAAGCCCTCGATGACCAAGGAAGGCAACATTTTTGAGCTTGCCTACAACCACTACACCAACTCCGTGATGTTCAGCGGAGAAGCGATTGACAAAGCAAAGCCCGTCAGCAATCACGTGCTTCAGGTCTATACCGCCGGCTGCGCCACGCTGGTGGAAAGCCTCAGCGCCCAGCTGTGCTACAACAACCTGTCCGACGAGGCAAAGGCGACCGTGAATCCCGAATTTGCCGCGCATATCTGCAAGGACGCGGGCGATGTGGCGAAGGAAATACAGTCGGTTTCCAAGTTCCTTGCCGGCGAGGAGAACGGCAGCCAAGCGGACACCCTCAAGGGTATGTACGACAAGCTGATGAGCTCCACCAGAAATATCTTTGTCAACAAAGGTCACGAGAACACCCTGCTTGCCAAGGATTTGAAAGTCCGCAGACACCACTCCAGCTATGCCAACGGCAAGTATTTTTACAACACGGGCAGCGTGGTTTCGAACGAGTTCAATGAATCTTTTGACAAATCCGTATTAAGCTACGGCACGGCAAAGGCAATCGCGGATTACGCGAAGAGCAAGGGCGTTTCCATTCGCCGGCTGCTTGAAAACAACGGCTTCAACACCTCCAACCTCCCCCAAAACACCAATCTGGTGACCGCCAAGGCATATGACGATACCGGCTCCTCCGCCTCAAGATTTATTGGCTACCATTACATCGACGCTTACTACAAGGGAGTCAACATTGACGCGAAGGTCGCCAACGAGTCAAGAGTGCACCTCCTGAACTGCGGCTACAACAACTGGAAAAGCGAAGAGTGGAACTATACCCTTGCGGGCAACGGCTGCGCGTTTGTGATTCAAAAATAATTTTACCGGCAAGTCCTGTTTTCGGGACTTGCCGGTGTTGCTTTACCGCGAAATTTCCTGTATAATAAAAGCATCAAAGAAAGGGGAATGGTGATATGTCTGTCAAAACCAAAGCGGTGATTTCCATCATCGTCAATCTTGCGATGGCGGCGGTGACTACCGGCGTAATCGTCTCGTATTTTTTTACGAAGAACTTTCTGATTCGCAGCAATCAGGAGATTTTCTACTATTTCACAACCGACTCCAACGTGCTGGTCAGTCTCGCCGGTATTGTGGTGTCCGTCTTTGACGTTCAGATTCTGCGCGGCAAGCGTACCGAGATTCCCAAGCCCGTCATTCTGCTGAAATTTGCCGGCGTGGTTGCCGTCATGGTGACGCTCATCACCTGTCTGGTGTACCTCGCGCCGCGCTACGGCTTTGGATTTATCTTCGGCTCGACCTTTTTCCATATGCACTTGGGAGCGCCGGTGATGGCGTTTGTCAGCCTGTGCTTTTTCGAATCGGGCGGACGGCTCGGATTTTGGGAAGCGCAGACAGCGCATATTCCGTGCCTCGTCTACGCCGTCGTGTACTTCGTCATGGTGATGGTGGTCGGAGAGCAAAACGGCGGCTGGCGCGATTTGTATCACTTCAACGACAACAACGCGTGGTACCTTGCCGCGCTGCTGATTACCGCGGAGGAGGTCGCCATTTTGCTGGTGACGCGGCTGGTGTACAACCTCGGCAAGCCCAAGAAACTGAAAAAATAACAGCGGTCGGTGCGGTGCCGCCAAAAAAGCTCTCTCTGAACAGAAACGAACGGGCTGCCGCCGCAGAACAACGTGAAAAAACCGGTTCCACACGCGATGCGTGGAACCGGTTTTCTGTTATTTACCTGAATCCGTAAAACTGAAATCATCCATCATCAACCATTATGTAGGGGACGGCTT
>JAFUUV010000236.1 GCA_017471345.1 Ruminococcus sp. | reverse complement strand
TGGTGTATAATTGATTTCGGTATTGTTTTTCATAAAATTATTATACCACAACAGGCACATAACCGTCTATGCTTTCGGTTATGTGCCTGTCTGTTTTTTTGGGGTGTTTTTTCACAGCCCCTTTTTCATGGCAGTGTTGCCTTTATCAAAGCTTGTGCTGTTCCGCTTCCCAAATCAGCTCCTCGAGCGTCCGGTAAAGGTGGTTCGGCTCGACCGGCTTGGAAAGGTGAGCGTTCATGCCTACCTGTAAAGAGCGCTGGACGTCCTCGTCAAACGCGTTGGCGGTCATTGCCACAATCGGCACCACACGCGCGTCCGGTCTGTCCATCGAACGGATTGCCTCGGAGGCTTCCAGACCGTCCATTTCGGGCATTCTGTTCGTCAATCAGCTGTTGCTGCAGCCGTAAACGTTCTTCAAGCTCCTGCTCATCGCTGCGGCAGCTGCGATATCATTATCCAACGACACTGCCTCCTTTCGGATATTCTACTTGTCCGCGTTCAGCGCTTCGTGCTCGGCTTTCAGTTCTCTGACCAGCTCTGCCGCGGTGAAGCCGACATTTGTTTCCGTCATCATAGCTTTCAGCGCGACCGGCGCTTTGACGGCACGCAGACGGTTGAGAAAGGTATTGAGCAGCGGACCGTTGAAATCAACCAAATAGAGCATTTCATCGTCAAAATCCGCGTCCGGCTGCACACTGCGGTCATCCGACAAGCCGAGCAGCGTTTCGATACGGACGCCATAGTCCGCGCGGTCGATTTCGCGTGTGCCAATGTACAGCTTGCGGCAGAGGTTTTTTATTTTCAGTGCTTTCTCGCCTGTGATGTTATACATAAAAACTTCTGTCATCAGATACTCCTGTTAATAAAATAAAATCTCCTTTTTGCGCATGACAAACAGCGCGGAAGTGGCGATTGCCAAAGCGCCGAAGCAAATCCACGCCTTCCATGGAGCACCGGTGCTGACCGGTCCTAACGCCGGATCCTTTTCCGGATCCTGTTCCGAAGGAGGCGCATCCGGCGCGGCTGTGGCGGTCGCTCCGGTAGGGACAGTCGCGTCGGTGGACGCCGTCACTACCTGCGGTATTTCAACGGTCGTCTCCGGCTCGTCCGGCGTCGCCTGTACAAAATTGGACTGCGTGAGCAGCGTATTGCGCGAAAGGCGCAGCACATCCATGGTTTTCTGATATAGCTCCGTGTTCAACACCAAAATCTTTTCCATCTCCGGATCGCTGCGCTTTGTTTGAGGATCCAAATCTGAGGCACAAAGCACGTCCACTGTCAAATCCACCTTGGTGATATTGGCTTCCTCGGGGTCAAGCTCGTTGACGTCAAAAAGAATTTTGACAAAGGGCGTCTCGGTCGTGGAAAAATCATACAAGCGGATACTCGACGAGCAGTAGGACACCACGCCGTCCCCATAACTGACGGACGCTTGATTGCCAATCGCCGGACAGATGGACGCAGGTGTATTGCGCTCCTTGGAAATTGTGAGAATCTCGGGGTCGTAATACAAAAACCACTGGACATTCATCATATTTTTGGAGCAGCGCAGGGAGTAAGTGACCTCAACCTGTCGTTTGGTCGCGCAGTATTCCGCCGTCGCGTTCGGGAAAAAATTGGAAATCGCGTTGACCGTCAGTGCCGGATAATCGGCTGGGATAATCTCCTCCGTCGTCGGCTGCGCTGTGGTCGGAGCGGTGACGGATTCCGCAGCAGTCGTAGCGATAACTTCCGTATTCAATTGTAAATCCTCCGTGACCTCCTCGGCAGACGCGCCGAAAACAGAGACCAACATCAGCATGACCGCCATCAAAAGACAGATTGTCCGTTTAGACACGCTCATAACCTCCGCAATATACAATTATACAAGTATATTATACCGCATAGCCCATGAAAAATCAAGTAAAAGAAAACGCTCCCTTTTTCAAGGGAGCGTTGAAATGATCAAAGAATTATTTGCTCATCTTCTTGCGGGAGAAGTAGAACACACCTGCGCCTGCAGCGATAACTACGAAGATGATAACCGCGAGAGCAAAGTCGCCGGTCGCAACAGCACCGTTAGCGCTGTTGGTAGTGGTGGTACCGGTGGAGTTGGACTTCGCCTGCGTAGCGGAGGTAGCATCGGGAGAAGCGGTAGGAATGGGAGTAGTGGTAGGAGAGGTAGGAGCGGTGGTGGGCTTCATGTCCTCGGGAATTTCGGGAGCGGTAGTATCAGAATAGTACTTGCCGGTGAAGTTTCCGTAAACCATGAGCTTCTGCTCTTTGCCGTCGCCGGTCTTGTAGATACGGTTTACAGTGCCGTAATCATCAATCATGAGCTCGCTGCCTTCGGGAAGAACGGGCTTGCCGGCTTCGTCAAAGGTGATGCCGGTCTTTTCGAGAAGGAGATCTTTGGTCGGCCAGTTGCCGTATTCGCCATTGCCATAGTAGAACATCCAGTCACCACCGTAGGTAATCATACCCTCGGGAACGATGGTGGTAGAAATGGACATGGTGTTGGGATCCATATTGACAACAAATACCATGTTGTCGAAGTTCATGCCGATGCCGTCGCCGTTTTCCATTTCAACGAAGAAGTTCTTGGAATACTCGCCGAACTCGGGGATATCCAGCTCAACTTCCTCCTCCTGAAGGGTTTCGTACAGCTCTGCGATGGCATCTGCCTCAGCGTCGGTCATCTTGGGATCGCTCATATCCCACTCAATGTGGTCAGCGTCAACCGCGTCAGCAGCCTTATCCCAGACATAAGTCCAGAGATCCTTGGTTTGGTAGTCGGACTCGAGGAAAGCATAGTACTGCGCGGGAGTATCCTTAATCTGACGGGCAGCGTCAAACTTCTCCTGAATGAAGCCCTCGGTACCGGGCATACCGCCGTCGATATGCGCGTTGAAGATGATCTGGTTGGCATCAGCGGGAGCGGGGGTGCTGTAGAGGTTCTCTACGCCTTCCTCATTAACACGGTTAACCTTGTAGCCGGGCCATGCGTGGGTAAAGACAGTCTCGGGAGTCTCAGCGCCGGTCCACCAGTAGATGCCTGCGGCGTTCTCGTTTGCCTTCCAATAGTCGGTCATCCAGGAACCGGGCATTGCGAACTTGTAAGTTCTTGCAGTGATGCCCTGACCGGGAGTATAGGTGTCATCAGGGTTCTTGACAGCGGATGCGGAAATGGCACTGCCGGCAATCACGCTTGCTGAAAGAGCACCTGCGAGAACTACGCTTAAAATTCTCTTTCTCATAGTAAATTCCTCCAATAATTTTCCGTTTTACGGTTGAATCTATTATATAACAAAAAAGTGAAAAAATCAAGACAAAGTTTAAATATTCTTTTGGTGAATATTACAAATCTCACTCTTCCGTTTTGTCGATTTTATCAGTATTATCGGATTCGGAAGCAGGATTACCCTTTTTCTTGTCCTTCATCAGAATAATGACCGCTACGACAATCACCGCACCAAGCACAGGAATACCGATAATCAGGAAAATATTCATGTTGAAGCCGGATTTTCCGCCGCCGTTTACATCCTCGTAACGGGTGACCTCAACCACCTGATTTTCGTATACGTTATAGGTCGGATGCTCTTTACCCTTGACAGCCTCATGGTCTTGATTGGGAGAATTTTCTTCGCCCATGCCGTCAACATAGTTGATGAAACCGCCCTGTCGCTCATTGAGGGTTTCCTGATCGTCCGAAATCGGCAGCACACCGTCGGAAAGCAGCTCCTTGCCGTTGACAGAAATGCCGTAGGTGAACTTGTAGGACTTGAGGTAGGTCATATCGTCTCCGTACAGCTCGGTAACAAAGTACGAAATCTCCGCATCGCCTGCCTTTGCCGCCTTGAATTCGCAGGTAAACATTGCGTCCTTCTTGGCGAAGCTGACCGGATTGCCGATATCTGTCCAGTTCATCGGAATTTTTCCCTCGATGTCGGGGTTATAAAAAAGGTTATCAAATTTCTCGGAGTTGATGGACTGCTTGTCGAAAGTAAGCTTATCCGTGTCATAGAACAGACGCAGCTCAAAGCCGATAATGTCTTCCGTGGTGTCCTCTAAATACAGTGTGAATTTGACCGTATCGCCAACCTTAACCTTCGCTTCGCCATTGATGGTGAGGATATCGGATTCCGCAAAGGCGACGGTAGCAGAGGCAGCCAGCAGAAGCGCGCCAATGAAAACAGCGGTTATGGTAGTCATCAGATGTTTCATAAAATCTTTCCTTTTCCGTTGAAGTCAGTTGTAGACATAGCGTCCATTTCGTTCTTTTATTATATATCAAAAAAATGATTATTTCAACGAATATTAAAGGATTTTCATTTATTTTTCATATTCTTTACGAATACTCACTTTTATGTCCGGTTTCGGATAAAAAAACACCCTCCGAAACCGGAGGGTGAAAAACGGTAAGTTATTTTTTAGTGTCTAATTAAGACAACAGATTACTTTCTCTCTCTTCTACGAGCAAAGAAGATAGCCGCAGTAGCAGAAACAAGTACGAGGAGGATAATTACTGCCATAGAAGCACTACCGGTCTTAACGGTACCGTTAGAGGAGCTGCTGCTGCTGGAGCTGCTATCCTTAGTCGCGGAATCTGAAGTAGCTTTCTTAGTGGTCGGCTCGGTTACGGAAGTCGCATCCGGAGTCGTGGTGGGAGCCACGGTGGTAGGCTCAACAGTAGTGGGCTCTACAGTGGTAGGCTCAACGGGCTCTACAGTAGTAGGCTCAACAGTGGTGGGCTCTACGGTGGTGGGCTCTACAGTGGTGGGCTCTACAGTAGTGGGCTCAACGGTGGTGGGCTCAACGGTGGTGGGCTCTACAGTAGTGGGCTCAACGGTGGTGGGCTCAACAGTAGTGGGCTCAACAGTAGTGGGCTCAACGGTGGTGGGCTCAACGGTGGTGGGCTCAACGGTGGTGGGCTCAACAGTGGTAGGCTCAACAGTGGTGGGCTCTACAGTGGTAGGCTCAACAGTGGAGGGCTCCTGCTCAATGGTGAGAAGCAGATCGGTCAGATTGGTAACGATATCAGTCTCGCCGTCAGCAATAGCCTTGAAGGTGAGGGTGATAACGGGCTGATCGTTCACTACGGTGTAGCCATTGATGTTGGAAGCGTTACCCTGAGCATTGTCAGCGCCCTTATTGATCATAGCACCGGTGGTGAACTGAGGCAGCTGAACGTCTACGAGCTCAACCTTGGTGTTATCGAACGGAGTCTTGAACTGGAAGCTCTCAACCTTCTGATCGGTATCGAGTACATAGTTCAGAGTGAAGGTTTCGCCAACCTTAACTTCGCCGCTTGCTTCGGTTACGTTGAAGCCGAATACCATGCCTTCCTTATCGAAGTCGGAAACAACAGCAGAGTTGTTGAACTTCAGAGTAGGAGCAACAGTGGTGGGCTCAACAGTGGTGGGCTCTACAGTGGTAGGCTCAACAGTGGTGGGCTCTACAGTGGTAGGCTCAACGGTGGTAGGCTCAACGGTGGTGGGCTCTACAGTGGTGGGCTCAACGGTGGTGGGCTCAACAGTAGTGGGCTCCTCATCCTCGCGGTTAACGAAGACAGTAATCTTAGCGCCATCCTTCTTAGCGGGATCCCAGTTGCTGATGTCAAGCTGGAGGGTAATCTTGCAGGTGTCCTCGAGAGACTCTACAGCGAAGGTAGCGTTACCGCCGTTGTAAGTAGAATCAGAAGGAGTATTCAGCTCGATTTCATTGGTGCTGCCGGAAGGACCGAAGCCCCAGTTGATATCCCAACCGCCGTTAGCGGCAAACTTGAACTGATAGTTGGTGTTGGTGTCAACATCCTCATAGGTAATCTCATAAACGCCGTCAGCAACCTCAGTCATCTTGTTGCTTTCAGCATCCTGCTTCCAGCTTTCGCCGGTGAGGAAGGTAGTACCGCCGGACTCACCGACAGCATAGATAGCCTCGAGGTTGTATACGGGAGGTACAACGCCGTCGCCGGTTACAGTGATTTCTCCGGTCTCGGGGTTGTAGGTAACGGTGACGTCACAATCCTTGTTGAGCATGAAGTCAACGTTGAGGTCAGTACCGTCCATACCGTGCCATACAGCGTTAGCGCCGTCGCCTTCGATGAACTGTACAACCTTAACAGCGTAAATCTCGCCTTCGTTGGCGGCTACGTCAGGTACAGTGATGGTGTAGAGACCGGAAGCCTCATCAAAGTCCATGACATAAGAGTCAGGATCAGGACTCCAACCGGTGCTCAGCCAGTTAGTGGTACCGGCGAGTACAAATACGTCGGAAGGAGCGGGATCGGTGGGAGCCACAGTGGTGGGCTCGGTGGGATCAAGGTCGGTGGGAGCCACAGTGGTGGGCTCAACAGTGGTAGGCTCGACAGTGGTAGGAGCGACAGGAGTCTGTCCCTCGGGCTGGATAACGAAGGTCATGTCAGCCTTCTCAGCGAACTGAGCGAGCAACTCGTTGTAGTTGTCGTTGTTCTTGTCAGCCTCGAACCAGGTCGTGGGATCCACAGGCTGCTCAGCGGTGTTGAGGGTAATCTTGGTAGTATCAAGGAATACCTCGGTGTCGCCGTCGCCGACAACATCAAATACCAGCTGGATAACGGGCAGCGCGTTGCCTTCCTCGTCGGTCAGCCAAATACCGCCGTCGGTAATATTGGTGAAGTTGATGGGCAGTCTGTTGGCAGACTTGAGGTTATCCCAGTTCACGATGATACCGGTACCCTCGGAAGCGGAAGCAGCAGGAGTTACGGTGCTCTTTCTGCCGGACTTGTTGCTCGCCTCGTTGAGAGCGAGAACGGTGGGATCGAATTCAACCTCGAACTGACCGTTGACCATCTGATAGGCCTCGGTGTCGATGAAGAACTGAACAGTTACCTGCTCGGGAATGTTGGGCTCGTAGTAGCTGTTGGTAGCTTCCTTGAAGTACTGAGAGTTGGAATAAGCTCTGACAGTCAGGTGCTTGCCGACAGGTGCGGGCTCAGTGGTGGTGGGCTCCTCAGTGGTAGTGGGAGCTTCAGTGGTAGTGGGCTCCTCGGTAGTGGTGGGAGCTTCGGTAGTAGTAGGCTCTTCGGCGTCGGGCTCAAACTCAACGTCATTATCGAAGGGGCCTGCGTAGATAGCAGAAGGAGTGTTGGTGGGAAGATAGCTGATGTTCTGAACGATTTCAGAATCCTTGATGAAGTAATCTTCCTTGGCATCGTCGGGACCCTGTACGTTGACGATTTCAACATTCAGGTTAACCTCGGTCTCGCCGGTCTTGCCGGTGGGATTGAAGGTTACGGTAACGAACGGAATCTTGCCGCCTTCCTCCGTGCAGAGGTCGTAACCGTCGAGGTTGGAGCAGTTGCCCTTGATACCGCCCTGGGGCATGGAAGCAACGTCGAAGTTAACAACGTTCTGCTCAGCCGCGGGGAACACAAAGTTCTTGGAAATCTTTCCGGTTCTGGCGTTGTAAGCAACGTTTACGCCATCGGTCATGTCTACGGTGAGGTAATCCTTATCGTAAGCAAGAACCCACTGTGCGTTGACCATCCACTTATCGGTCATGTCAATCCAGTAGGTGACAGTAATCTGCTCGGTGGTGGGGTCAAAGGACTTGGTGATAGTGGGAGTGATGTTGGAGGTAGCAACTACCTTGAGCTTGTCGCCGCTGACGGGAGCAGCAGTGGTCTCCTCAACAGGAGCGGCAGTGGTCTCCTCAACGGGAGCAGCGGTAGTCTCCTCAACAGGAGCGGTGGTCTCTTCGGGAACCTCGGGGATGTACTCCTCGCCTTCAGCGTTGACTACCTTAATCTTGTAGGTAGCATCAAACTGACCCTTCTGGAGGTCGAACTTGGACATATCCAGCGTAATGGTAACGGTGGAATCATCCTCGGGAACATCGAAGTAGATGTTGCCGCCGTCATACTTAGCAGCGCACTCCTTGCCGACAACAGCATCCGCTTCGGTACCGAAGTTGTCGGTCCAGGAGCCGTTGGCAGCAAACTTGAACTGATAAGAATCAAAAGCTTCCATTTCCTCAAAGACGATTTCATAAACGCCGTCGGAAATCTTGGTCATGTTGTTCTCGTCAGCAGCTTCTTTCCAGCTCTGGTTGTTCAGGAAAGAGCCCTGAGCGGAACCAACCACACGCATAACCTCTACGGCAGCGGGGTTGAACTCATGCATTTTTACGCCCTCGCCGGTGACGGTAACCTGGTTACCCTCAGCCTTGGGGTCGTACTTGACAGTCAAATCGGTGTTATCGTTGAGCTCGATAGCAACGTTATTGCCTGTCGCTGTGCCAATCCAGTTAACGCCGTCAGTAACCTTGAGGGAAATGACTTTGTCAATCGGGCCGACACCCTCATACACTTTCGTGTATGTTCCGTCTTCGTTTGCGGTCATTGCGTTGTCATCGATCATGCCGTCGCCCCAGGCGGCGCCAAAGAGGTCAGCATTGTCACCGACGACATAGAATGTCGAAGCTTCCTGCTCCTCTTCACCCTCGGCAGCGGCAACGCTGAGAGCGGTGACGGAAACAGAAGTGACAATCAGCATTAACGCAAGCAGAAGACTTAATGCTTTTTTGAACATTTCTTTTTTTCCTCCTTATTTAGTAATGCTTCTATAAGCAATACTATTATAATACAAGTGATTCCCAAAAGTCAATAATTTTTCGTAAAAGGAAATAGTAAATTTGCGGATTTTTCAGAATTCGTTTATTCAGACAAATAATTTGTGAAATCTTTGTATGTTTCCACAACAAAAAACTATTTATATCCGTTGACGTTATGTGACTGCCAGTTCCAGGAATCAAAGCACATTTCCTCAAGCCCCAGCTCCGCTTTCCAACCTAATACTTTTTCGGCTTTTTCGGCGTTGGCGAAGCACTCGGCAATATCACCGGCGCGGCGCGGCTTGATGACATAAGGAATGGTGAGATGGTTGACGCGCTCAAAGGTTTTGACGATTTCCAGCACGCTGTAGCCGGTGCCGGTGCCGAGGTTGATGATTTCGGTGCCCGTGTGGGCTTCGGAATACTCGATTGCCTTGACGTGGCCCTTGGCGAGATCGACAACATGGATATAATCGCGCACACCGGTGCCGTCGCGCGTGGGATAGTCGTCACCGAAGATGCCCAGACGCTCCAATCTGCCGGCGGCAACCTGTGTGATAAACGGCATCAGGTTGTTGGGAATGCCGTTGGGGTCCTCGCCGATTCTGCCGCTCTTATGCGCGCCGATGGGGTTGAAATAGCGCAGGATGACGATGGACATCGCGGGGTTGGCATATTGTGTGTCGGTAAGAATCTGCTCCATCATCAGCTTGGTTCTGCCATAGGGGTTGGTCGGGGTGCCGGTGGGCATGGTCTCCACCAGCGGCACCTCCTTGGGCGTGCCGTAGACCGTTGCCGACGAGCTGAAAATGAAGCGTGTCACGTTGTGACGCGCCATGGCTTCGAGCAGCGTGAGGGTGGAATCAATGTTATTGCGGTAATAAAGCAGCGGTTTTTCGACGCTCTCGCCCACTGCCTTGAGTCCGGCAAAGTGAATCACAGCGTCAATGTCGTTTT
Organism: Ruminococcus sp.; assembly: GCA_017471345.1. Taxonomy (GTDB): domain Bacteria; phylum Bacillota; class Clostridia; order Oscillospirales; family Acutalibacteraceae; genus Ruminococcoides. The sequence continues at coordinate 1,461 of JAFUUV010000236.1, read as the reverse complement.
CGCTGAAAATCCGCTCCACCGCTTCGCTGTCACAGACGTCCGCCTCATACGCCCTGACGGTTTTGCCGGTGATTTCCTCGACACGTCTGAGCGCTTCGGGACAGGAGTTGGAGTAGTTGTCCGCGACAACAACGCTGTGTCCCGCCTCCAGCAGCTCCACGCAGGTGTGGCTGCCGATGTAACCGGCACCGCCGGCTAAAAGAACATTCATGGTTTGCCTCCTTTTGGTATACTATTATATATTGTGTCAGCCGCGTTTTCGTATACTATATATATTTAGTATACGGTATACGAAATCACGCCTTTTCGGGTTTGGGATATTCCACGCCGAAGGTCTCGACCGTGACGGTGCGCATGACCTGCGGATCCAGCGGCGCGTCACGGAAATCGGTGTCGCACGCGGCGATTTCATTGACAACGTCCATGCCCTCGATTACCTTACCAAAGGCGGCATACTGTCCGTCGAGGTGCGGCGCCGGACGGTGCATAATGAAAAACTGCGAGCCGGCGGAGTCGGGCATCATGGCGCGTGCCATAGAGAGTACGCCCTCGGTATGCGCGAGGGTGTTGGAAAAGCCGTTGGCGGAAAATTCGCCCTTGATGTGGTAGCCCGGACCGCCGGTGCCGGTACCCTCGGGGCAGCCGCCCTGAATCATGAAGCCGTAGATGACACGGTGGAAGGTCAGGCCGTCATAAAAGCCGTCCTGAATCAGGCTGATAAAATTGTTGACGGTATTCGGCGCGATTTCGGGATAAAGCTCCGCGCGAATCGTTTTGCCGCCGTCCATTTCGATGGTGACGATGGGATTTGGCATAAAAATCTTCCTTTTCTGTCTGTTATATCGGCGCTATCGCCGGAATCAGGTTGCGCAGCACGAAGTAGACGAACCACAAAATCAGCAGCGAAACCATGAATTTTACATTGTGCAGCAGCGGAATCCTCCACCGCACACCCCATATTTTCAGCGCGAACTCGAGGTAATAGAGCAGCGCGAGCACGAGGAGCACGGGAATCGAGAGATTCTGCCGCAGCGCGAGCAGGAAATCACCGCGCAAAAGCGCCTGTACCGCGCGCGTAGAACCGCACCCGGGACAATAGATATGAAAATACTGCACGCTTGGGCAGGTAGGAAAGGTGAAATGCGTGAGGATAAACCGTGCCGACAGCGCAAGCACTGCCAAAGCCGCGAACGGCACAAGAATGACAAGCGCCTTTTGGTAAGGGCGGTAACGCACCGCTTTCACCTCCGTCAAGAAATCAGTGATGAAGCGAATCGGGCAGATTGCTCTGCCCGATTGAAGCATACGGAAATAATCAGTTATACTATTCTCTGATAGAAAGTAGACAACTTTCTATCAGAGAGAAAACGCTTGGCGCGTTTTCCAATTGCGCAAAAGCGCAATTGCCGTCTTATACAATCTTGACGCGCCTACGGCGCTATTAAAAAGTAGAAAGTCTAC
>JAFUUV010000031.1 GCA_017471345.1 Ruminococcus sp. | reverse complement strand
GGTGCAGTCGGATACAAAGGAAACAGCTCTTTTCAATCTGCTTAATGAGCACGCTTTTGAAATCGGCGGCGTTCGGGTTGATATTAACCCGATTAAGGCTGATGAAACAGGAACGCTCAGCGAGTATTTGCCTACAGTGGAAAAGTATTTGAATCAAATAGAAATCCTTGATTACGGCAAATATATCATTGACAGCAGCTCGGTATTTCATGCAAAAAGAGGTAGTATATACACCATACCGATTAACACTTCTCCCAATCTGCGGCGCAGGCTTGAAAAAGTCGGGCTTGTACCAAGAGACGAAATGACAGACGTTGTGTTTGAAAGCGATAACGGTTCTTGGAATAAACTGATTATCCCCGACCGCTACGGCAACAAAACCAACAGCATTGATATTTCCGACGTTTTATCACAAGGAGAAATATCTGTTACACAAAAGGTACTGAACGATGTTATCGAGCGCGAACAGTCGATTGAAAAAGCGAAACAAAACATAAACAAAGATGATATTGAAATACTTCAAACATTAGAGCCGAGAAAAAGCGTCTTGAATTTCTCTCAGGACGAGCTTGCGCGGACTTCTGTCTGGAGTGAACGGTTTGCGGCTGACATAGGAAAAAAATCGCCGTTTTATAGAGCTGAAAATGGTGAGTGGAGAGATGACGAAACAACTGTTGTACCGATAATGTCGGTAGCAGATAAAAAAGCTACTGAAAAAACGGTCAGCAGAGATATAAAATCACAAGTTATTCCAAGAGGAACAATAGCTAACAGCGATACAGGTTGGCAGATAGCAATAAGCAGACGCGGGCTTGAGGACACCTTGAGCCATGCCCGAAAGCATCACGATGAAGCCGTGTACAGCTTGATATACGCTTCCAATGATATTGTTCAACAATCTGTATTATTCGATACTGTCATTTCCGAAAAGAATAATAACAATAAAGCCTATAACACGGCGTTCATGCACAAGCTCTACGCTATTTGCAGAATCGGTGACCAGCCTGTTTTGGCAAAGCTGACCGTAGAAGAATTTTTTGACGGGAAAGGCTCTAAGCTAAAGAGAATGTATAATCTGCAAGACATAAAAACGGAACCGCTAAGGCTCGCAGCGTTCACTGATAATCAGTTAGCACTTTCAGTCCTTAACGGTTCTGAAATAAGTGTAGCAGATTTATTCAGGGTTGTCAAGGCGTTAGATAAAGACTTTTATCTGAACAAACAGCCGCATGAACAAGCAAAGGTGTTTCAGGTTATCACCAATGCGGGTGATGACGGCGGCTACGATGAAAAGCCGGAATACGCCACTCTTGACGAAGCAATTCAGGCAGGAAATCAGTATATAGCCGACGGTTATATTGGTTTTAGTGTTTACAATGAGGAGACGAAGCGGATTGAGTATGTTTCCGGTCAATTTGACGTAGAGAGCGCTTATTCCGCTGAAATTCTCGAAATCAATCAAATACCGGTTCCGTCTGAGCCGACAAAAGCTGCTTACAGTCCTACAATGCAGGAATATTTCAAGATAAAGAGCGAAAACCCTGACAGAATTATTCTGTTCCAGATTGGCGCGTTTTATGAAGCAATGGGAGACGACGCAAAAGTAGTGTCCGAAGCGCTCGAATTGATTGTTACTAGCCGCCGTTTGTTAGGCGACGAAGGCATAGAAATGTGCGGCTTTCCTGAAAACCGGCTGGAAACAAACCTGAATATGCTCCTTGACAGAGGTTATTCAGTTGGTGTTTCAAGTGTTGATGAAAACGGCAACCGTTCTTTTGTCCTGATGGTATCAGACAGGGCGCATGATCCGGTAAATTCAGAGCCGGTAGGCAGGATTGATTATCTGACTGCGGAAGGTGAGCTTGAACGCTCAATCGAGTACACCAATCCCACAATGCTTGAAAAGGATATAAAGGAAGAAAGCACCTATGATGTAAAAATGGCAGTCTATCTCTATCGTGATAAAGACGGTAGGGTTATGCAGCATGATTTTATTGACAGGTTGCCAAATTCCTTGCAGCACTTTGAGATTATCAACAAACCTGCTTCACAGTCTGAGCAGGACGTTCTTTTAAGCCGGGCGCAGGAGCTGATAAGTGAGTACATGGACGCTGAATTTGGCAGTGATAATGACGAACCGTATGAACTGCCGGAAGATATTTCTGACGTTAATCTGGCGTATACAACTACCGAAGATGAACAGCACGAAATTACCGCAGATGCGAACCTCGTCGATTTCCGTATCGAAACAAAAATTGACGGCAAGGTCGTCCGAACAGAGCAGTATGACTCTTTACTGGATATAGTGGAAAACGGTCTGGACGGCTTGAGGTTTGACGACCTTGTGTATGTCAGTGATGAAGAACTGGCACCGTTCTATGACAAACCAACAGAGGAAAAAAACGATGTGCTTCCTGCTGAAAAGCCTTCATTGAAACTGACGCAGGAAGATATTGACAGCCTGATTATTCAGCGCGCAACCACTGCTAATGCAAAGCTGCGTGTTTTTCATGCGGTTCATGGCGGTGAGAGCGACGACACAATTATCGGGATTCTCAGAGAGGGATATAGTCAAAGCAGCAAGTCAATGGTTTCGAGCAGCGGAACGCTGTTGTATATCAGCGGTGATTCTAGGGGTATATTTGTAGGAGATTTTAATAATCAGCTTACACCGGTATTGCTTACCTATCATCAACTGTTACAGCGTATCAAGGAACTTACGCTTACCAATCGCTATCTTTCAGATTCGGAGTATTTGGCGTATGCGGAGGAATATCGTCTGTTTGATAAAGCCGCAAGACTGAGAGAGGTGAATTTTCAATATAGAGTCGGAGATACAGTCTATCTCAGCGGAAAGCCATATATCATTTCTGATTTGAGTGGTGACACTGTGACGGCTTATCAACCGGACGCGCCGTTGTTTATTCATACCTATGACCGTGCGGAGTTTGAATCACTGCTGCTGCAAAATGTTGACGACAATATGCAGCTTGTTGTCAAGCCACAAACGCATTATGAAATCTATCAGCTTGTCGATTCGGAAAGAACGGATAAATACATGTTTTTATCCTTAAAAGCGCTTCAAGAATCTCACCTGACTATTGAACGTTCCAACTATACCTTAGTGTATACCGGAACTCTTGGCGAGAGCGAAAATATTGATTCTCTGTATGAGCGTTTTAACGTTCATGCGCCGTCTGATTTTTACGGTCATTCAATGTCGGTTTCTGATGTTGTAGTGCTCACAAGAAATGATGTGAGCGTGGCTTACTATTGTGACGACGTAGGTTTCACCGAAATTCCGGGATTTTCGACTTACGAGCGCATAAGGGACTATGTGTTGTTTCACCCTCAAGAGCGCACGGTTTCATGGATTTATTTCAATCCTGATGGCAATCTTGGGAATGGACAAATTGTCCACGAATTTATTCCCGTAGACGAACTGGCAAGAAGAATTGATTCGTTATCGAGAGACGAGCTGCCGGATTATTTTTCAGATTTCGGAACGCAGCAAGTGTATGACATTGAGAATCCTGAATGGTATACAACCGAGTATGACCAATACGCCAATGAACAGCCTGCCGGTTTGAGATTGGTTTGGAATTCACACATGTCAGATGAAAACTACGAAGCCTTTAAGGATATTGTCAAGGAATTTCAGCAGGCTTCAAAAGTTTATCAAGCGCCGCAAGTTGTTATCAATTTTTCGGAGCACCCTGCACTGTATCAAATCTCCCATGAAAAAACAAGACTCAGTTTTACCTATGCGAACGAGCTGCTTGGCAGACTGGATATGTTGGAAAATGCCAAACGCGAAAATCCTGCGGCTGGTTTCTACTACAAAACCGATTACACCGTCTATGGTTCTGACGACGGAATATATCTTGTTCGACTGAACGGACGATATGACCTTGCCGACGGTGAAACAAATCTGGTTGGTCATATTGAACGTGTCAGAAATGCAGAAAGCGGCGAAAACGCAGAGACGTTAAGCACTTGGCTTTCTATGTTGCAGGACAGCATTGAGAGCAATCCTTTGACAGAAGCGGAAAAAAATGAGATTGACCAGATAGTGACAAGAGACTATGGCTTGGACGATTCCGAGGACGTTGAGCTGCCCAAAACACCGGATAACAGCGATCTGATTGATAAGGTGGTTGAATATTCCGGCAAGAGCTTCCGTATCAAGTCTGTCAACAGCTTTGGTCAGGCACATCTGGAAGATATTTCTTCCCTTTCTGTTGGTATGATTCCGATTGATACTGTCCTTCCGGTTGAAACAGTCAGAGAAATGCTTGCGGAGCAGACGGAGAAAGCTCCTGAAAACTATGTCATTACTGATAACCATATCGGCGTAGGTACACCGTCACAGCGCTTTGCTAACAATGTTGCTGCTATCAAGCTCTTGAAGCAGCTTCAATCAGAAGAACGCCCTGCGAGTCAAGCCGAACAAGAGATTTTGGCAAAATATGTTGGTTGGGGCGGCTTAGCTCATTACTTCGAGAAATCAAACATTCATTATGACGAGCTGAAATCCCTTTTGTCTGAGAAGGACTATCAATCTGCTTATGACAGTACGCTGACTTCCTTCTACACGCCGCCTGTTGTCATTAAATCCATCTACAACGTCTTGACGAACGTGGGATTTACCAACGGACGAATTCTTGACCCTGCCTGCGGCACGGGTCATTTTTTTGGCGTTCTGCCGGAACACCTAGCACAGTCTCAGCTGTTCGGCGTAGAGCTTGACAGTATTTCAGGTCAAATCGCCAAAGTGCTCTACCCAAATGCAAACATCAAAATTCAGGGTTTTGAAACCACTACGCTTCCGGACAATTCGATTGACGTAGCGGTCGGCAATGTTCCGTTCGGAGACTATCATGTGTTTGATAAGGCTTATAATAAGCACCATTTGATGATTCATGATTATTTCTTTATTAAAACCCTTGATAAAGTCAGACCCGGCGGCATAGTGGCTTTTGTCACTTCAAAGGGAACGCTCGACAAACAGGACACAAAGGCGCGTATGCTGATGGCTGACAGGGCTGATTTGCTCGGCGCTATCCGACTTCCAAATACAACCTTTAAGGCAGCCGCCGGTACAGAAGTGACGTCGGATATCTTGTTCCTTCAAAAACGTGAAAGTGCAGAAATTCTCAGAGACTATCCTGATTGGGTTTATACCTCGGCTAACGCTGATGGTATTGTCATGAATAACTATTTTATCGCACATCCTGAAATGGTATGCGGAGAAATGGTTATGCAGTCAGGGCGATTCCGCGAGGAAAGCGCTTGTGTTCTTCCTGATGGTGTCAAACTGAGCACTATGCTTGGTGCAGCTATTCAGAATATTCACGGTGAATATATTCCATATACCGCCGAGAATGAGGATAATGCAGAGACTGAGAGTATCGCTGCGGATGAAGAAGCGCGCAACTTTTCCTATTATGTCAAAGACGATACGGTTTACTACCGTGAAAATGGAATTATGTACGTCAGCCCGTATTCTGGCAAGAAAGCGGAACGTATTAAAGGCATGGTAAGGATAACGGATACAACACGCCGACTGATTGACGCGGAGCTGTCCGGCGATGCGGACAGCATTGTTGACCAACTGCGTGAACAGCTTAACGCAGAGTATGATTCTTTCACTGCTGAATTTGGTGCATTGAACATTTATGCCAACAGGGTATTCAAAAACGACAACAGTTATCCGTTGCTGTGTTCGCTTGAAAACATTATTGTCAACGAGGAAACCGAGGAGATAACTTATGCGAAAGCAGATATTTTCAGCAAACGGACGATAGCGCCGAACAATGAAATTGTTTCTGCGGAGAACGCGGAAGAAGCACTGATTATTTCTGTTTCGCAAAAAGGAAATGTTGACCTCGATTATATGGCTCGCTTGACAGGGAGCACAACGGAACAACTTATCAACGAGCTGAACGGACACAGTATCTTTCTGAAACCGTTTGAGGGCGAATATGTGACCGCAGATGAATATCTTTCCGGGAATGTTCGCAAGAAGCTGAATACGGCGCGTATGGCGGCAAAGGAAGATGAAAGCTATGCCGTCAACGTAAAGGCACTTGAAGCTGTTATTCCGAAGGATATTCCTGCGTCGGAGATTTCCGTCCGGTTAGGAACAACGTGGATTCCTGTTCGTTATTATAACGATTTTCTCAAGGAAGTCTTTCACAATCCGTCACCTGCAATAGAGGTTCAGTTCAGCCCTATGGTGGGCAGCTATTATGTCACGCATAAGAGCTTTGACAACTATTCGGTTGAATCGGTCAACCAATATGGAATTAAGGAACGGAACGGCTATACGATTTTGGAAGATTCTCTTAATCTGAAAACTTCCGTGGTGCATGATACAGTAGAGGTTGACGGCAAGAAAAAGGAAGTAGTCAATAAAGAAAAGACAATACTTGCCCAGAGCAGACAAGAGCTGTTAAAGGCAAAGTTTGCGGAGTGGATTTACAAAGACCCTGAACGACGCAGGAATTTGGAGAGAATCTATAATGATACATTTAATTGTATCGTACCCCGACAGTTTGACGGTTCCAATCTGAAGTTTCCGGGCAAAAATCCAAATATTGCCTTTCGTCCCCATCAGCTCAACGCCATAGCAAGAGGTCTGTACGGCGGTAATGCGCTGCTGGCACATTGTGTTGGCGCAGGCAAGTCATTTGAAATGATTGCAATCGCCATGAAAACAAAAGAGCTTGGCTTGGCACATAAGAGCCTGATATGTGTTCCAAAACACCTTGTAGCACAGATGGGCGCTGAATTTATGCGTTTGTATCCTGCTGCAAATGTTCTGGTCGCAGAAGAAAAGGATTTCACACCGAAAAATCGACGCCGCTTCTGTACACGTATTGCAACAGGAGATTATGACGCGATTATCATAGGTCATACACAGCTTGAACAGATTCCCTTAAAACCCCAAACACAGATAGAAATTTTTAACCGACAGCTCGACGAAATTGTTAATGCTTTAACGGATGCGCAAGCTGATAATATTGCTCCGGCTACGATTAAATCGTTAGCGCGAAGCAAAAAGACGATTGAAAACAAGCTCCGAGAGTTGAAGGAACGTTCGCTCAAAAAAGATGATGTTATCTGTTTTGAGGAATTGGGTGTTGACCAGATTCTGGTGGACGAAGCCCATGCGTTCAAAAATCTCTATATCTATACGAAAATGTCAAATGTTGCAGGTATCGGTGCAAGCACAGAGAGCGGACGCGCTTCTGATTTGTACAGCAAAATCTGTTATCTGAATTTACTGAATCCGGGCAGAGGTGTCATCTTTGCAACCGGAACCCCGATTTCCAATACTATGTCCGAAATGTACACCATGCAGCGATTCTTACAGCCACAAATGCTTCAATCTATGGGATTGATGAACTTCGATAGCTGGGCTTCAACATTTGGAGAAACCGTCACTTCTCTGGAAATCTCACCGGAGGGAAACGGCTATCAGGTAAAGACGCGATTCGCAAAATTCAACAACATTCCGGAGCTGTTGGCTATGTTCCAACAGGTAGCTGATGTTCAGACACGCGAAATGCTGAACCTTCCCTTGCCTGATGTGCAGCTGCAAATCGTTGAGGTGCAACCAACAGAAGAACAGAAAAAGATGATTGAGCAATTAGGGGAACGCGCCGAGGAAATCCGCTGTGGCAGAGTGGATCCGCGTGATGATAATATCCTTAAAATCATCAGCGACGGTAAAGCAATCGCGCTTGACCCTCGGATTCTTGACGCTGATAAGAACGGAGGAATGAAAGTTGAAGCCTGCGCTGAAAGGGTATTTTCTATCTGGTCACAAAGCACTGTTCAGACACAACTTGTGTTCTGCGACTTGTCAACGCCTTCCGGAAGCAAAAAAGGTGAAAAAGACTTTACGGTATACGAGAACTTAAAAGCCAAACTGGTTTATCTCGGCATACCGGAGAATGAAATTCAGTTTATTCAGCATTTTCAAACTTCCAAAGCTAAGCAACGGTTATTCTCTGATGTGCGTAGTGGCAAGGTAAGGGTTCTGATTGGCTCAACGGGAATGATGGGTACAGGCATGAATGTACAGCACAAGCTAATTGCCCTTCACCATCTGGATTGTCCTAACCGCCCGTCTGATATAGAGCAGCGCGAAGGTCGTATTATCCGACAGGGAAACGAAAATCCGACTGTGCAGATATATTACTACGTTACCAAAGGCACCTTTGACGCGTTTATGTATCAGATGGTGGAACGAAAGCAGCGTTTTATTTCGTCTGTGATGACACAAAGGCATGTAGCCGAACGCAGCGCGGAGGACATTGACGAAGTTACGATGAATTTCGGACAAATCAAGGCGGTTGCAAGCGACAACCCGTTGGTAATGAAAAAGTTTGAGATTGACAGCAAGGTTAATAAATTGACGGCAATCAGAAACGAATACATTAACTCTCACCGACGCTTGGAGGACGAGGTGCAGCTGATTCTTCCGGTGACGATTCAAAAGTTAGAGATTCAATCCGCGAACTACAAGGAAGATATGGAGTTTGCAATAGCCAATCCTTCCCCTGAACCATTCGACATAGAGATAAGCGGCGTTCATTATGATAAGCGCACGAAAGCTCTCGAAGCGATTGTTGCACAAAGAAAGAACATTACAAACAACGAATTGTTGGAGATTGGCAGTTTCAGAGGTTTTAAGCTCTATATTTACAAGGAGGGAGTTGGCAATATTTCTAACCTTTGTTTAATGGCAAAACATCGGCTTGGTTATTCTATCCGTATTGACCCGGAGAACGGAACCGGAAACCTGATTAGATTCAACAATATGCTATCTGATGATATAGCTGATAAGTATCGGAGTGCGGTTGGAAGTCTGACTAAAGCCAGTCATCGGCTGAAGGCTGCACAGGAAGAAATGAACAAGCCTTTTCCGCAGGAAGCAGAGTATCAGGCGCTCCTTCAGGAGCAGGCAGAAATTAACGCTAGGCTGACTGTTGGTGAGGATAAATCTGTTGGAGGTGAGACGGAGGAAAAGTCTGTCAGCAAGGATTCTCCTTCTGATGGGAATCTTTCGCAGCAACCACCGTCAAATCGTCCAAAGTTAAGGAGGTGAATTGAAGTGAAAAAACGTATTGTAACAGGCAACACAGAGGTCGAAATCTACGACACAGACCCGATTGAGCGTATGCGCCGCAGAGACACAGACGGCGACGGTACTGCTGATTATATCGACAGCGATTACACCAAACCGTCAGACGATTATCGTTTTCGCGGCATATCGTCGGAAGAATATGATAAACTCCGTCGGTCGGGGTTTGATGTCAAGAATAACTGTCATCCGGATAAGACTGACCCCCATCGCCATATCCTGCGATATACAGAAAGTCAGACCGAAGAAATTGACAGGATTCTCAAGCCTGTTTTTCACAGAGCAGTTGTCAAATGATTGATGAAAGGTAAATGATGATGAAAGAACTAACAGATTTAAGAATTGAGCTGTCAAAAGCATTGCAACAACTGGCTCAGCTTTCCGACGCTGCTGACTCTATGTCCGCTGAGGAATACGAAAAACAGTATGAAGCGCTGTCTGACCGGATTGGCGCACTGAACCAACAAATTGAGGAACACTTAAACGCCAACAGCGGACAAAGGGAACAGCGTGAGAAGGTGCCTTTGAAAAACACAAAAGACAGCGCACAAAGTAACCGTGCCATTTCTCAGCTGATAATCACTCCGCTGAATCCACCGAGGAACTCGGTTGTTGGTATATGCTCTGCAACGTTCTATAATGCGCTGACGGTTAATGGCATTACTATCAACGTCAACAGAAACAATGAAATCTATGTCAGGATGCCGCAAAAGAGAACGCAACAAGGAAGATATATTGATGTAGCTCACCCTCTGACCAGAGAAGGACGGGAAAACATCAATCACACAATCCTTTCGGCGTTCCGGCAGGGCGTTAATCGACAACGCTTTGAGGTTGCGGTACCATTGTCAGTTGCGGCGCAAAATTCTGTCAAGTATCCTCCGGAGTACGGAAACAGTCTTGCACGAATGGATTTAGTGGTGAATGATATGGTCGTCCACAACGCAAAAATTATCAGAGGTAAAAACGGAGAACCTCATTTAGTAATGCCAACCTACAAATCAAAGGACGGTGAATATGTTTCGATTTGCAATCCCGCAAACAAAAAAGCGTTTGCCGTCTTTAGCGAAAAGGCAATGGAGGAATTTAATACGGAATATCATTACTTCACCCTCGACGATTCAACGGTTGCAGAACTGAGCGAAAACGGCGTAAAAGCCGAGGTTCACCAAATCGCTGGTGACAGTAACGTTGTCAAGGTGAAACCTGCTGATGTAGAGAAGGTCAACGCTATCATCAATCCAACGCAGAATTTAGCACCAAAAGCATAATACTCTTTGCGGAAAGTGGACAATTTGTCCACTTTCTGCATTTTATGGGAGGTGAGAAGATGGAAAATGTGATAACGTGCGATAAAGGAGAGTATATCATCAAAGATGAAATGACCATTGCCGATACGTCGTTTTTTATCGCCGTCGATAAACACGCCAAAATGCCGTTTTTGGTTGGAGAACGACGTTCCTCGGAATCAATGACGACCTTTAACAAACTTATGGTATCAAACGACTACGTTGCTGCCTTAGAGAACTGGAATCGCCGTTTAGCGCAAGCTATCGCTGACCTCAAACCTCAATCAACATCAGTAAGGACGTGATAATCTAATGGCAAGACCAAGCCAAAACATTTTGCGTCGCCACCGGAGCAAGAAACCGATGATTATCGTATTTGCGATTTTATTTGTCATTGTTTTTCTGTTGGTGTCGTTTTTTTATTTTCGTTATCTCAACTATGTTTATGTTCACGGCGCAGTCAATGGCTTCGGCGGATATATCATGGCGATTAGCAGCTCCGAGAAAATACAGCTGCCGTTCTTTTCCTCGCTGGGCAGTATTCTATGGTTTAATCTGAAAATCTGGTGGATATATCTGTCTGTGATTGCAATCATGTTCATCTACATGACTTCCCGGAATCGCAACGATTTCAAGAACATGGAACACGGTTCTGCACGATGGGCAACAGACGAAGAAATCAAGCGTTTTCAGAAAAGTACAGAAGGTATTCCTTTAGCCAAGGACACCTACCTTCCTCTGAAATCGTCCTATGCAGCCAATCTGAACGAGATTGTTATTGGCGGCTCCGGCGCAGGTAAGTCGTTCAGAAAAGTCAAGCCGGATATTATTCAGCTTAATGGCAGCTACGTTGTCACAGACCCAAAAGGAGAATTGTACCGCGATTGCGCAAAGGTATTGAAAGAAAACGGATATAAGGTTCGGGTTCTGAATCTGGTCAATGTCAACTATTCCAATTCTTACAATCCATTTGCTTACATAACTTCTGAACAAGACGTTGTAAATATCGCGTCGTTGTTCATGAAGAACACCGCAGGCGAAGGAGAAAAATCAGACTTTTTCTCGGAAGCGGCAGGCAAGCTGCTAGTTGCAATCATGCTGTATCTGTTCAAATCGCCAAATGAAATCAAGACCTTTGGTCGGGTCATTCGATTGCTTAATTCTATCCGTTATAAAAATGGCAGCATAGATATGTCATGCGAATTTGCGCGATGCTTAAACAAACATGTGTCTGAATATCCAAATGACGCAGCGTCAATCAACTGGAGCGGTATGCAATCAAACGCACAGGAAACACAGTCCTCTATCAATGAAGTGCTTTCTACGCGTTTGCAGTTGTGGGCAACAACTGACCTCGACGCCATTACGTCAACAGACGAAATGGATTTTGACAGCGTAGGTAAGGAAAAAACAGCTATTTTCCTGATTATTCCTGCCGCCAGAAATACCTATAAGGTTGTAAGCAATATCTTTTATTCACAGTTGTTTGAGCGCCTTATGAGAGTAGCAGACAGCAAGTATAACGGCTGCTTGCCAAAACTGGTGAACTTTGAACTTGACGAGTTTGCCAATATCGGCGAGATACCGACGTTTAATGAAATTCTTGCAGTAGCGCGCAGCTACAATATCAGAATTTGTATTGTGTTGCAAGGCTTGTCTCAGTTAAAGGCGATTTATGAGAAAACATACGACAGTATTATCGGTAACTGTGATACGTTTACTCTGTTGGGTTCAAAGGATAAAGAAACGCTGGACTATGTTTCTGATAAGCTCGGAAAAATTACCGCGCGCAACGACAGCCGTTCTTTTAACCGCGCAAGTATGCAGGGTGGCGGCGGTCAGGATACCGAAGCTGTTGCAGAACGTCCGTTGCTCTATCCCGACGAAATCAAAGCCGCGATTAAGCCGAAGGGCGAATCCAAAGTTTACGGCGGCAATACAATTATTTTCGTGGGTTATGAATACCCCATGTTTCTTCCGAAATTTGACACAGTCAATCACCCGCTTTTTGCGCAATGTGGTTCAAAGTATGAGGGCTATGTCCAAAACTGTACGTATGTTGAAGAAGAATATGCGCCGGTTTGGGAACAGCGGCTCATTGCTTACCAAAAAATGTATGATGAATACACAGAAGCGGAGCAAGCCAGCCAGCAGGAATTTGCCGCACGATCAGAAGCGGAGGAGCAAGCGGAACAGGAACGTCTGGAGCAAGCGTTTGCGGCGTCCAATCCTGTTCAGCCGCCGGAGCTTGAACAAACAGAAGAAGAATATTCAACGTATGCAGAAAATGCTGACAGAGAGGACTATGAGCCTGTAGATGACTTTGACGATGAAGCGGACGAGGAATTCAACGACGTAGCGCCTTTTGTCAATGAAATGATAGCTATGATGGGAGACGATGAATAATGGAAAAGGTGGATAAACAAACTTTGACGGAAATTTGCAGCGAACTTTATAAAGGTTTCAGCCAGAGCATTATCCTCGGTTGCAGGAAGGTTATAGAGGTGTCTGCCAAATATGTGCTAAAAGATACGCCTGAAAATGAAATGTTCAAAAAAGGTGCGGCAGAACGCCTTGAACGGCTGATGGGTTATTGCATTGCGCAGGAACAGCCGATATCTTCGACAATTCTTGTTCGTATTCTGCGTGAGTCCGAAACAGACAAGGAAATTATGAACGCGCTTCAATATGATTACTCAGTTGAGTACGAGCGTTCTGTCAACGAGGTCGTTTATGCTTGCTTAAACTTCTTTTGTGTAATTGGAGAAGCTGTGTCTGAACAGGAGGTAATGTAAATTGCCAACGGTTGATGAAACCTACCAAACTATGTTTGGTATGGGGCGAATGAACCCTATGACCATGCTTCAAATCTTTCGGGAAATCAATTCGATACTAAGCATGTTTAAGTCAAGGTCAGGTCGTTCCGGTGATACTGATAGCTTCCAAAATTTCACCGGTCAGCATACTGACATAGCTTTTGTCGCTGAAAACGGTAAGCTGAATGCTTCGGAGATTGAAAAGATTCCGGACAAGCAGCTCAGAGAAAATGTTCAAAAGAGCTTTTCGGAAGCCGTTCAGGACGGATACCTTGATTTTGACTCTCAAACAAGGGATTTCACATTAACTCAAAAGGGCATGGAGCATATCAATTCCGAAGCCTTTATGACGCAATTCGAAAAAGACCAGAGAGGTCAGATTGCAAGCAACAAGGCAGAGGTCAAGTTAAGAGGAAATGAATCGGATTTGAATGTGTTTCGCTTCACGGATTCAATTAACCTCCAGTCAATTGCAAGCGCCTATCCGGCTGAGTCTGAGCGTATCCTGAAGTATTTTAAGGAATGTGAGAAATACGGTTTTGTTCATGTTTCCTCTGATGGTGTCGCAACGCCGACGGAAAAGTGCTTAGCGTATTTGGAGCAAAATCCTATGGAGAATTTTGAAGTCAGAAAAGTCTCACCCGATAATCTTGAACAGGTTGTCGATAGAGTCATTGAACGTCAGGTAGAGAATTTCTATGATTACGAACACAATGGCAAAATCAACGCAGAACTAAAAGCGAAAGGTGCTGTGGAATACAAGAATATCACATCAGAACAAGCTGAATACTTGCGGAGTATTAAGGATAAGCAAGGTCTGAGATTCGCTATTTTTGACGCAGTGCCGGACACCGGCAACAAAGTAAAGATTGGCGGTTATAATATAGTCTTTGCAAAATCTGATTCTGACAAATTCTCAAAGCTGCTCACTGATTTGGAAAGCAGAAAACAGAGAGAGCAGATACCAAAGCAAAGAATACGAGAAACTCCGCATAATGCGTTAGAGAATACGTTTGAAAACGTGGCGCTCGGCGCAGAAACCGCCCAAAAAGCAGTTGATTTTGTTTCGGGCAATTCTACCGGTACAGACGCAGCCGCAGAAAGCGCGAGAATGGCTGCCCAACAGGGAGCAAATCATCTTCGCATGATGGCTGAAAGAAAAGCCAGAGAACAGGCTGCAAAAAGAGCTGCCGCAAGCGCTTCGGCAAAAGCTGCCGCCAAAGCCGGAACCACTGCTGCCGCCGGAGCCGCGTCAATGGGTATCGGCGCAGCTGTTTCGGTTGTAATTGATTTGACGGCAAAAGGTGCAAATACACTCACAAATCTTAATACACAAACCCACCGTCAAACTATACAACGGCGCGGTTAATCAGTTAAAAAGAGTTGTTCCATCGAACAGCTCCTTTTTTATATCATTTTTTTAGGAGGTCTTTCAAAATGAAAGCAACAAATTTTATTCAGAAGCAGAAAAAGAAAGTGATTACAGCGGTGACAGCGCTGAACGTCGCTGCACTGTCAGTAACACAGGCGTTTGCCGCAGCGCCAACCGGCGTAGATACGGGCGCTTACAGCGGTCTGATTGACATTGTGTTCTGGGTTGCTACGATTGCCATTGCCGCCGGCGGCGGTATCCCTTCTTTGATAAAGCTCGTACAAGGTCAGGCAGACGAGGATCCGCGCGGTCGTAACGCCGGTATTGCCGGTCTTGTTATCACCGGTGCTGTTATCGGTGCAGCGGCGGCGGTCAAAACGCTCCTGTTCTGATGAATACAATAGGCGGCGCAGACTCACAGCTGCGCCGCCGTGGAGGTCAGTCAATATGCAAAATAATCTTCGGTTAATGAAGCAGGAAAAACGCAACAAGAGATTGTGCAAAGTATTATCTGTCATCTTTGTAATCCTCATGATTTTGTCTACGGTGATAACAAGCGTATCTGCGGCTGTCAATGTTTGGGGCGTCGATACGACTCAAATTGACAAGAGCTATTTTTACAGTCTTGGAATGGGCAGCAGCTGCTATACCAGTTGGTATATCACGCGTCAGCGATGTTTTTATACCGCGCGTATGTTAGCGGATTCTTTCAATGGATTGATTGTCAATACAGATATCAATAATAATGCGGTTAAGCAGTTTAATGTGTGTTATACGCACAATCTGAAAACGGAAGCTGACGTTCTGAGGAATCGCTGGAATAATCTGCGGTATCAGATTCAGGAAGCCATAACAGATACAGGCTATCTGTGCGGAAGTTCCGAAGGCGTGAGATATCTTATCTCAGGCGATTCGTCGAAAGCGGTCACGGAGGATCAGTATCAAAACCTGCTCTCGGAGCTGTCACAGCGAACCAAGGAGCTGAACGAGTTGGTTCAAGATATCAAACAGCTCTATTCCTTCGCGCTGACAGCAGGAGATAATTCAAGTGTAAACGCAATCAATAATTCGAAATCACTGATTAATGAGCTTTGGGCAAGACTTGGCGGCGTCATAGTGGATTTCGGCTCCGGCAACGGTTCTACAACGAATTTTCTCGGAATATCCGTTTCATCGGCAAGCATAAAACAAGCTGCGGATAATCTTTTGGCTATCTTCAAGACTTTTGCTTATGCAATTGCTGTCGTTCTTTTTGGGGTGAACATCACCACTACGTCATTACAGAATGAAATATTGACTTTGCGCGGCGGCATCAAGGTATTTGTCCGCGTGATTTTGGTGAAGTTCTGGATTGACCTTGCGATTCCAATCTGTATTTATGTTCTGAATATTATCAACGGTATCGCGTCACAGATTATCACACAGTTAAATATCAACACTGCCGCAGCCGGTATTTTTACCGAGAATTTCAGCTATAATACCACGTCGAGCGGTACGTTTGAGATTATCGCCAATTATCTTGCCAAAGTGATTGAGTTCATCAAAATAATACTCACCGGTTCCCCTTTACTGATTTTATTTTTTGTGGTTGCTGTGTGTATTGTCATCGTAATGGTTAAAATGGTGGCGCGAGTGCTTGAGCTGACCTGTCTGACGGCGGTGGCTCCGGTGTTTTTCGCAACGCTCGTCGGTGAGGAATCCAAGAGATATTTCAGAAAATTTATTTCTGCATTTCTGTCTACAGCAGGTTATGTGCTGTTTGTCACCATCACCTACGCGATATCGACACAATGGGTGGCAAACACTTCGCCGTCTACCATTTATACGCCTGATCCTACAATCAATGTTGTCAGCAACATGATTAATGTCCTGCCGCGCGCGATTATTATCATTGCTTGTTGCAGGGTAGTTGTTAA
The DNA here is from genome assembly GCA_017471345.1 of Ruminococcus sp. GTDB lineage: Bacteria > Bacillota > Clostridia > Oscillospirales > Acutalibacteraceae > Ruminococcoides. The sequence continues at coordinate 4,611 of JAFUUV010000031.1, read as the reverse complement.
ACCGCCGAGGGTGCTGACCTCGCTGCTCGATGGGTAATGGGGAGGAAAATATGAGAAAGGTTAAAATAACGAAACAGCAAACGGTTAACCCAAAGGCTGTATTTATGGGCTTATCAATTGCCCAAATGGTTGTCATGGGAATAGGCATTGCGCTCGCACTTGCTATTGTAGGGCTTTTTATTTTTGTGTGGGGATTAGACGTTAATCTGACAATGGGATTGGTTTTTATCATTCTGTTAGTCTTTGTGGGATTGTCTATCGTGCGTATTAACGGCATGAATCTATTCAAGTGGATATATACCATGATGCAAGCGCCTATCTACAGACCGTATCAATCGAAAGGAGCATTGGACACTTATGCCAAAGAAGAAAAAGAACAGTAAAATCGTCATGGTTGACGAGCGGAGAAAAACGGAAACAGGTTACAGGAAAACCAAAACGAAAGCTCGATCGGCACAGGACACCGTACCGTTTGACGAATGCTATGAAAACGGGCTTTTTCGTAACGGCGAAACCTTCAGTATTATTTTCTCTTTTGAGAACGTCGATTACAAGGTGATGCGCGATAACGAAAAGGATATGTTCTATGAAAAGTATATCCACTTTCTGAATACGCTGCCGCAGGATATTCATTATCAGGAGCTGATTATGAATTATCCTGCCGACAAGCAAAAGCTTGAAAGCGCTATCGTTCCAAAGCAAGGGGAACAGATTTGCAGCAATACAGTGTTCCGCGACTACTGCGATGTGATGGGACGCTTAATCGACCGCGCCACGATGCAGTCCTGTGAACAGGTAATCATTCCGGCTATGTCCTTTACGCCAAAGACAAAGCTTGACGATGTATCCGTTCTTTTCAAATACTTCAAGTCTTTGCAGGACGAAGCACTCAACTTCGGCGTGAAGGTGACGCAGGTAATGCCGCCGGAAGCCTTTGAGAAGCTGCACCATCTTTACCATATGTGTGATAAGGAATCCTTCCTCATGCCGACTAACTATTTACAGGCTGATGTCAATCTCAAAGACTATATCGTTCCGTCGTCCTTCACTTTTAAGTCAAAGTATATCGAAATCGGTTCGGCTTATTCCTGCGTGATGTTTGCGCGTCGGTTTTCCTATGAATGTGACGACGAATTTCTCACAGACCTTTTGGACAATACCTACGACATCGCGGTTTCAAAGCATCTTGTCCGCATGGACAAGACGGACGCGCTGAAAATCCTCAAGCGTCAGTTGGACGATCTGGAAGCGCGTATGGAAAAGCGCCGTGAGCTTAACGCCAAACGCGGCGGTGCGTTTATACCATATACGCTGCGTCAAAAAGAAAAAGATTTGACCGGATTGCAGGAGAAGCTCGGCGGCAGCAACTGTGATTTATTTACTTTTGCAATGTATGTGTATATATCGGCAAACACCCTTGAGGAGCTTAACGACCTCAAGGACTACATCAAGCAGATTGCGCTGCGTCATCAGGTTGTAGTAGATGTTTTGACGGGCGTTCCTCAGCAGGAAGCAGGATTACAAACGATTTTGCCTTTTGCCAACCCCGCAAAGGCAACGGACGGCAGCCTGCTTGGACAGCCGTTTTATTTGCCTTCTGATGAGGTCGGAAACTTTATACCGTTTTCCTATCGAAATGACATCAATCCTGCCGGTCTGATATACGGCACAAACCTGATTACCAACACGCCGATTATTATTGACCGTACCGACGAGCTGAATGCTAACGGCTTTACGCTCGGTACGTCGGGTACCGGTAAGTCCGTTTGTACAAAGGCTGAATTTTTTGCGGCGGCAATGAAATATACCAATGATGAATTTATCATTATTGATCCGGAGAATGAATATCGACCGCTTGCCGTTTCACCTGACGGCTCTGCGCCGCCGTTTGACGCGGCAATCATCAAGCTTTCTCCCAATACAAATACCTATATCAATATTTTCGACACCGATATGACCTACTCTGAGGAGGGCGCGTCGGCGGTTCAGATGAAGGTTGATTTTATTATGACGTTCTGCGAGGTAGTCAAAGGCTCAGAGCTGACCGCAAAGGAGCGTTCCGTTATTGACCGGTGCACCAAAACGGTATACAGAGATTACGTTCAGTCAAATGGCGACAGAAGCAAGCTGCCCACCCTCAACGACTTCTACGATGCCCTTAACCATCAGGAAGAAAAAGAAGCGGCTGACATTGCTCTGGCTCTCGAATCCTATGTAACCGGCTCCTTCAATATCTTCGCGCATGAAACAAATATCGAGTACAATAAAAAATTCATCATTTTTGATATCTTCGAAATGGGAAATCAATTGCAGACCGTCGGCTTAATGGTTTTGTTGGAAATCCTTTGGCAGCGCGTCATCCAGAACAAGCTGCGCGGCGTAAGAACGTGGGTGTGGACAGACGAGTTTTCCATTATGTTCAACGACGACAGGAACGGTATTTTTCGTACCGGTGACTTCTTCGAAAAGGTATACAAGAGAATCAGAAAGCACGGCGGCGTCGCCACCGGAGCGACGCAGAATATTTCCGATGTTGTCAAATCCAATCAGGCTATGAATATGCTGCAAAACTCCGAGTTCCTTGTTTTTCTCGCACAGAAGGAGGATGATTTGGAAATCATCAAGAGCCGTTTCAGATTATCGGAGAATCAGGCAAAATACCTTGATATCGACGAGCCTGGCAAGGGCTTGATTAAATGCGGCAAGCGTATTATTCCGTTCAGCAATCTGATTCCCGAGGATTCGCTGATGTACAAAATCTGTACAACAAAATTCAAGGATATACAGGCACGTTTCAAGGCAGGTGATATGAATGAATCTGCTCATTATAGCGGATAAATCCGATGTTAAAACCTATCAGACGATTGTAAAAGCCGTTCCCAATGTTTCGGTTTTAGGTACGGTCACGAAAATCAGCGCTGATTTTATAGCAGAACTGAAAAACAGATACAACCCTCATGCGATAGTTATTGATACAGCTGTCTCCGCGAAGGATATAGCGGTTTCCGTTGCAATTGAACATATTGCGCAAGCCTATCCGTATATGAAGCTCCTTGTATTAGCGGAGGAAACAGACAATCACTATTATCCTTCCTACTGCACCGTCAAAGGGCGGGTATCAAGCCTTGAGCTGAAAGAAATTCTCAGCAACATGGCAAAAGGCGCTGATTATAACGGAAATACTGCCGAGCGGAAGTCTATTCCGGATATCGACGGCTCTGCGCCAACCGAGGATTTGAAAAATATTCCGCCGAACGTCTTTCAGTCCAAAGTGGACAAATTGTCCACTTTGAAATCATCGAAGATAAAGCAGCCCTTCCGGCTTCGGATGAATCCGATAATAGCGGCAGCCATCGTCGGTGCGGCTGCAATCATTGTCATTATCGGAGCTGTCATCCTCAAAAATATCAACAGCAGTGCGGCAGAAGCGGCAACGGCTGATGAAGCAACGGCTGTTGAAACGACGGTTGCCATGAAAACGGAACCGGAAAACCTGTACAGTGAAGCGGAGCAGCTGTTTTCCTCCGCTTTAACCGTTACTACGGCACCCTCAACAATGCAAGCACCGACGACACAGCCAATGTATAAAGCACAGGCGACAGAAGCACCCCAAAGCAACCGTTCGGAAAAGTCGGAGGAATCCCCAAAGGAATCCTCCGACAAAGAGTCTGAAAACCGCAGCGCTGTTTCCAATAACCGCAGCGACAGTGAATCGCGCGACAGCTCCGGAGGTTCCAATCAACAGCAGGAAAGCTATATAGGCGGCGAGCCTGTTGTTTCTTACCATGACGGCAGCTATTACAACGCTAAAAACAACGAGGTCAGCAGCGTAAAGCTGTCCTACAGCTCTAAATCCATGAGCGTAGGCGATACCTTACAACTGAGCGCAACTGTCAGTCCTTCAACCGCCAATCAGAGCCTTTCATGGAGCACTTCAAATCCTTCCGTTGTCAGTGTCAGCAACGGTTATCTTGTTGCGCGCCGCTCCGGCTCCGCAACGATAACAGCGAGAGCCGAAAACGGAAAATCGGCAAGCTGTGAGGTGAGGGTTACTGAGAACAACAACAGCGCCGACGTTCACCTTTCGGCTGCGGAATACAATGTGTCAACCGGTCAGACGGTCACCATCACGCTTTATGGAGCGAATCAGGTGACTTGGGACATGAGTAACAATTCACCGTATATCGTCTCCCATTCCGGCAATCAGCTTACCCTTCGTGCGCGGACGGCAGGAACAACAAAAATTACAGCAAAGGATAACAGTACAGGGAAAACCTATACCTGTACATTTAATGTGAAATGAGGAAAAATCAATGGTAGTCATTTACGCAGAAAAAGCAAGTCTGGCAAAGGAAATTGCCGGAGCATTAGGAGCCGGAAAACGGATTGAAAACCCAAAGGATAAGAGAATCGGTCACTGGGAGTTTTCGTTTAACGGCGAGGGAGCAGTGATTGTTCACGGTCAGGGACATTTGGTAAAGCCGGAGAATCCGGCAGCCTACGGCGCTCAGTTTCAAAAATGGGATTTGCAGGCTTATCCCTGTATTCCCGAAACCTTTAGGCTTCAGGTCAAAGCCGACACGGAGGGCTGCTATCAGTACGCCAAACAGT
>JAFUUV010000235.1 GCA_017471345.1 Ruminococcus sp. | reverse complement strand
GTTGATGATGGATGATTTCTGTTTTACGGATTCAGGATAACAGATGTTGCCGCTAAAAGTGGTCGTTTTTTAAACTTTCTATTTTTGAAAAGCTATGTTTTTATCGGCAACATCGGCAACAAGGTTTTAAACAACAAAGGTCGGGCGCAGCCCGACCTCAGATGATGCATTAAAAATTACGCATGATGAATTGCTTTGCTGTCAATTGTTTTCTTCATCTGGGCAAAGGAAACGCCGTATTTGAGGGCGATATCCTTTGCGTAGCTGACGCCTTGCGGCGGCAGGAGGCTGACCTTGAAGCTGCGCTCGCCGTCATGGACGCCGGTGACAAGGCTGGCTGCCTTGCTGGTGCCCTCGACCTCCTCGTTGAGTGCGTCCACGCTGCGCGCGAGGTCGTGCATATGGGTATTGAAAATCGCTCTCGCGCCGAGGTAGCGCATGGCGCGGACAACGTCCTTGGCGATAAACAAGCCCTCGGTGACGCTGGTGGTGGCAAGGCTCTCGTTGAGCAGCATGATGCTGCGGTCGGTCGCCTGCTCAAAAATTTCGGCTAACCGCTTGCTTTCCTCGCCGAGACGTCCCAAATCGACGGTATCGTTTTCGTCGGCAGGAAAATGCGTATAGATATTATCGCACGGGCTGATGGCGGCGTAGGAAGCCGGCACATAAACGCCGAGCTGGGCAAGCAGCATTGCCAAGCCCCACGCCTGCGTAAAGATGGTTTTGCCGCCGCGGTTGGGACCCGTCAGAATAAAAATGCGGCGGTCATCATTAAAGTCGATGTCGTTGGTGATGATATGGATATCCTCGCCGCCGGTTTTGTTGATGGCAAGCTTGAGGTTGTACAAATCCCTGAACGAACAGTCGCGCTGCTCCGGCGGCAGAATGACCGCCTTGCAGACCGGCAGACCTGCCGCTTTGATTTTGTCAATCAGCTCCGCCCAACGGATGTAAAACAGAATTTCGGGCATGATGTTAATCAGCATATAGCCGCTGATGTTGACATAGCGGCGGATGGTACTTTTGACCTCGTTGACGCTCTGCTTCATGATGCCGGTGACGGTGTCCTTGATGGCGTTGGAGAGCGCGTCCGCACCGGTGACGGCGGAAACGCGCGAATGGGCGCCGAGCATATTGTCGTTCAGCTCGGTACTCTGCCGCAGCTCCGGCACCTTGATGGGCGTAGCCGGATGGAACACGCGCACACCGGTGGTATCGGTGCCGTGGCGCAGCTCGTCCTTGCGGTCGGCAAAGCTCATGAAACGGCGCATGAGGCTTGATTCCCTGTACTCCGTGTCATTGAGCGACACCACGCCGGCCGAAGCCGGACGCAGCATACTGTCGAGGTTGACGCCGATGGTGATGCTTTTCATACGCCTGACCTTGGCGATGGTCTCGTCGATATCGGCGCGCAGCTCGGGAAAGCCGCTTTCCTCGGCGATATCGGTGACCAGACGGCGCAGGGTGAGGATTCCCTCGGACTGCACGTCCAGCCCCTCGAGCGTCTCTTTGAGCAGTGTGATACAGTTGACATACTCGTCAATCTCGCGCAGGCGGTTGACCAGCGACCAGAAATCGGAGCCCTCCTGATCCTTTTGAAAACGCTCCAAATCGCGCAAATCCGCCAGCCGTCCGACCAGCTCCTCCATGGATTGGCGCAGCTTCGGAAAGCGCAGGAAATCCTCAAACACATCGCAGCGGTAGC
>JAFUUV010000030.1 GCA_017471345.1 Ruminococcus sp. | reverse complement strand
GTCGATGAGCTCTTCGAAGTACTTCTTGCCGACCTCCATAACAACGTCGGAATACATCTGAATAAATCTTCTGTAGCAGTCCCAAGCCCAACGGGGGTTGCCGGACATTTCGGCGATGGTGTTGACAACAGTCTCGTTGAGACCGAGGTTAAGAATTGTATCCATCATACCGGGCATGGAAGCTCTTGCGCCGGAACGAACGGAAACGAGAAGCGGATTCTCCTTGTCGCCGAACTTTTTGCCGGTGATTTCTTCCATTTTAACGATGTATTCGTTAATCTGACCCTGAATTTCGTCGTTAATCTTCTTGCCGTCCTCATAGTACTGAGTGCAAGCCTCTGTGGTGATGGTGAAGCCCTGGGGTACGGGAAGACCCATGCCGGTCATTTCCGCCAGGTTAGCGCCTTTACCGCCGAGGAGCTCGCGCATATTCGCGTTGCCCTCTGAGAAAAGGTATACCCATTTGTTTGCCATTGGAAATCATCCTCCTGTGAAAAAATTCTTGGCTGTAGCAAAATTGCCCAAAGGCAGTCCTGCCAAACTATATGCCTACAGTGTATTATACCAAATTCCGGTAAAAATAGCTATAATTTTTTGAAAAATTATCTTCTAAAAAACACCACTAAATTTTATTTATATTGTATAAATCGTTTAAAATGGCTCGCGGCAGCGATTTTTTGAGGATTTCACTTGAAATTTCACCGTTTCTGCGATAAGATTATAGTATGTAAAACCATGCCAATACGGAAATTACGCGAGGTGTTTTATGAGTAACTGCGCCATTATTCTTGCCGGCGGCGAAGGCAAGAGAATGAAATCCAACAAACCCAAAACGCTCTCCGAGGTGCTCGGCAAGCCCATGCTGCTGTGGGTGATGTCCGCGCTGCGCCAAGCCGGTATCAGCGACATCTGCGTCGTCAAGGGCTTCAAAAAGGAGTGCGTCGAGGAATTTTTGCAGGGGCTTGATTTCCCTGTTGAAAGCGTGTTTCAGGCGGAGCGTCTGGGCACCGGTCACGCCGTCATGATGGCGAAGGACTTTTTGCAGCGTCACGACGGCAACGTCGTCATTCTCAACGGCGACGCGCCGTTTGTCAGCGCCGAAACAATTGAGAATTCGCTCAGACAGCACACCGCCAGCGGCTGTGCCGCCACGGTGATTTCCGCCAAGGTGGACGATCCCTCGGGCTACGGCAGAATTGTCCGCGACGCAAGCGGCAGTCTTGCCGCCATTGTCGAGCACAAGGACGCGGACGAGGCCACCCTGCGGATTGACGAGGTCAACTCCGGCGCGTATTGGTTTGATTGCCAAAAGCTGCTCGGCGTGCTTGTCCGCATCACCAGCGACAACAAGGCAGGCGAGTATTACCTGCCCGACACCATCAAGCTGCTGCTTTCCGACGGGCAGACCGTCGGCGCCTATACCGCCGAATGCAGCGACGCCGTGCTCGGCGCCAACGATCCGGCGCAGCTTGAGGAGCTCAACGAAATCGCGCGCGCCAAGGGCTACCACTGCTGAGGCAACACAGCGGCTATGCCGCTTTCATATAAATACACGGATAAATTCACGGAAAAAGGAAAATGGGATTCAGGAGAAAAGGAGTTTCGATTCAATGAATTTTCACGGTAAGGACATCAAAATCTTCGCAGGTAATTCCAATGTGGACGTTGCGCAGGGCATCGCCGGCTGTCTCGGTCTTTCGCTCGGCAAAAGCGACTGTACACATTTCTCTGACGGCGAAATCGCGGTTTCACTGCACGAGTCTGTCAGAGGCAGCGACTGCTTTATCGTGCAGTCCACCTGCACCCCCGTCAACGACAACCTGATGGAAATGCTCATCATGATTGACGCGATGAAGCGCGCCTCCGCCGCGCGTATCACCGCCGTTATGCCTTACTTCGGCTATGCGCGTCAGGACAGAAAAGCCAAGGCGAGAGATCCGATTTCCGCCAAGCTCTGCGCCGATATCATCACTACCGCCGGCGCTGACCGCGTGCTCACCATGGATTTGCACGCCAACCAGATTCAGGGCTTCTTCAATATTCCCGTCGATCATCTCCACGGCGCAGGCATCCTTGCCAATCACATGAAGGAGAAAATCGGCGGCAACTTCGACGACTTCATCGTCGTATCGCCCGACCTCGGCTCTGTCACCCGTTCGCGCAACTTCGCTTCCAAAATCGGCACCTCGCTCGCCATCATCGACAAGCGCAGACCGAAGGCGAATGTCTGCGAGGTCATGAACATCATCGGCGACGCCAAGGGCAAGAAGGTCATCCTTGTGGACGATATGATTGATACCGCCGGCACCCTTTGCAACGCGGCGAACGCGATTGTTGAAAAGGGCGGCGCTACCGAGGTTTACGCCTGCGCTACCCACGCGGTGCTCTCCGGTCCCGCTATCGAGCGCATCAAGAACAGCGCCATCAAGGAGGTCATCCTCCTCGACACCATCCCCGTTCCCGAGGACAAGATGATTGACAAGTTCACCGTGCTGCCCACGGCTCCCATCTTTGCCGAGGCAATCGCGCGTATTTACAACGACAAGCCCTTTACCGCCGCTTTCGGCTGATAACCGGCAAAGCAAATAGATACTATGCAAAGAGGCGGACTGTTTCAGTCCGCCTGTTCCGCTATCGGATAAGGATAACCACCAGTTCAAGGAGTTTATATGTTCGGAACCAAAACAAGCGGCGGTGTGCGCTACCTGATTGTCGGGCTGGGAAATCCCGATAAAAAGTATGAAAACACGCGCCACAACTGCGGCTGGATGGCGCTTGACTATATCGCCGCCAAACGCGGCTGCCGTGTCAACAAAATCAAATTCAAAAGCTTTGTCGGCGAGTGTGTCATCGGCGGCGAACGCGTGCTGCTGATGAAGCCGACCACCTATATGAACAACAGCGGTCAGGCGGTGGTCGAGGCAATGCAGTTTTACAAGCTGCCGCCCGAAAACGTCATTGTCATCTTTGATGATATTTCTCTGGACGTCGGCAAAATGCGCATCCGCCAAAAGGGCAGCGACGGCGGTCAGAAGGGGATGCGCAGCATCATTTATCTCAGCGGCACCGACGCGTTTCCGCGCATCAAAATCGGCATCGGCGCGAAGCCGAATCCGCAGTGGGAGCTTGCCGACTGGGTGCTCTCGCGCTTTACGCAGGACGAGGGCAAGGTGCTGGAGACCATGTTTGCCAACGCCGACAGCGCGGTGGAGCTGATGATTAACGGCAGAATCGACCGCGCCATGAATCTGTACAACTGACGAAACAGGTGAAGCGGATGAAAAAGGATTTTTCCGCACGGTATCAGCTCATCGACACCCTGCGCGGCGTCGCGCTGATCAATATGGTGCTCTTTCATTTTTGTTACGACCTTTTTATGGTGTACGGTCTGGACACCGGCTGGGCGCTTTCGCCGTGGGTGATCGTCTGGGAGCGGTTTATCTGCGTCAGCTTCATTCTGATTTCGGGCGTATCGCTCCATTTTTCGTACCATCCCTTCCGCCGCGGTCTGATTATCAGCCTCTGCGGTTTGCTGATTACCGCTGTCACCGCGCTTGTCATGCCGTCGCAGGCAATCTGGTGCGGCGTGCTCAGCCTGATTGGCGGCTCCATGCTGCTTGTCGCGCTGTTCAGAAGGCTGCTTGACCGCGTCAATCCCTACCTTGGCGCGGCGCTCTCACTGCTGTGCTTTGCCGTGTTTTACGGCGTGCCCGAGCGGTACATCGGCTTGTTTCATATCAGGCTGCTGACGGTGCCGGACTTCTTCTATCGTTTCCGGTTCCTCGCCTTTCTCGGCTTTCCCGACAGCGGCTTCCGTTCGGCGGATTACTTTCCGGTAATCGCGTGGATTTTTATGTTCCTGTTCGGCTACTTCCTCTGGGCAATCGTCCGGCGGCACCGTCGGGAGGAGCTGTTCCGCCGCGGCGTCCGTCCGCTCAGCTTCCTCGGACGCCACGCACTGATCATCTATCTGATTCATCAGCCGGTGCTGATGGTCATCTGCTTTCTCATTTTCGGACATTTTTAATCACTACTACTTACTAACCACTACAATAATCTATGTCAACAATGAATTTTATCGCGCAGGCGATGGGCGGCTCGGCGCCGTTTCAGACCTTGCGCCGCAACTTAAAACCGGGACGCTCGCTTTGTGTGTCCGGACTCTCCGGCATCTGCAAGGCAGGCGTTATTTTCACCCTCGTTCGTGAGAAGGAGGGTGCTTCGCTGTGTATCGCCGCCGACGAAAAGGAGGCGCAAACCCTCTGCAACGACCTCACCGCCATGGGCCTGCGCGCGTTCGTCTATCCGGTACGCGATTACAATTTTCTCGATATGCAGAGCCGTTCGCGCGAGTATGAGCACGAACGGCTGAAGGTGCTGGTCAAGGTCATGGAGGAGGAGTGCGACGTCGTCATCGCCTGTCTCGACGCGGCAAGCCAGCTCACCGTGCCGCAGGACGTCCTCGCCGACAGTGTGCTGTCGCTGTGGGAGGGTAAGTCCATCGACCTCGAACGCGCCGTCCGCGCGCTCACCCTGCTGGGCTACGAGCGGTTTGACGCGGTGGAGGGCAGCGGTCAGTTTTCGCTGCGCGGCGGCATTTTAGATTTCTTCATGCCCGACGCGGACTTTCCTGTCCGCGCGGAATTCTGGGGCGACGAAATCACCGACCTCAGCTATTTTGACATCGAAACCCAGCGCCGCTTCAAAAAGGCGGAGCGTATCCGCCTGACACCCTCGACCGAGATTATCATCGAGGACAGAGCTGCCCTTGCGGATAAAATCATCCACAAGGCGGGGCTGCTGCGCGGCAAGGGCGTGGTCAAGGCGCGCGAAAAGCTCTACGCCGAAGCCGAGCTGCTGCGCGGCGGTGCCACACCCACCAACGCCGATAAATTTCTCGGGCAGCTTTACGACGCGCCCGAGTGTCTGTTTGACTATTTCAGCCGCGACTCGCTGCTCTTCCTTTCGGAGTTCAGCAACATCCGCGACCGTGGCAAATCCATGGATTTCCAGTATTCCGAATTGCTGCAGGAGGGGCTGCGCGAGGGCTTCCTCGCCCGCGGCTTCGACCGCTTTCAGCTCTCGTATAACGAGTGCACGGAGCGCTTCGCGGCGCATGGCGTTATCCTGCTTGAAAGCTTCGCGCACGGCAGCATCGACCTCAGATTATCGGAAATCATCACCTTCACCGCCAAGCAGCTCACGCGCTGGTCGGGCGCGTACAAGCAGCTGCGCGAGGACCTCAACGGTCTCTTTACCCCCGACAGCCGCGGTGTGATTCTCGCCGGCACCGACCGCGCGGCGAAGAACCTCTGCGACAGCCTGCTTGCCGACGGCGTGGACGCGTACTATGCCGCGTCGCCCCAACAGGCGGTCAAGGGCAAACTCTGCGTGATGCCCGGCGCCCTCAGCGCCGGCTTTGAGCTGCCGGGAGAGAAGTTCTTTGTCATCACCTACGGCTTCAATTCCTACCGTCCCGAGAAAAAGCGCCGTCGCCGGCAGAAAAAGGAAGGGCAGGAAATTTACAGCCTGTCCGAGCTGACCGCCGGCGATTATGTGGTGCACAGCGTTCACGGCATCGGCATTTTCAGCGGTATCCGCAAAATCGACACCCACGGCGTTGTCAAGGACTACATCAAAATCGACTATGCCAAGGGCGACGCGCTCTATGTGCCCGTCACCCAGCTGGACATGGTCGCCAAATACATCGGACCGCAGGACAACGCGCGTGTCAAGCTCAGCCGCCTCGGCTCGGGCGACTGGCAGAAGGCAAAGGCACGCGTCAAAACCTCGGTCAAGGATATCGCCAAGGAGCTGATTGCCCTTTATGCCGCGCGTATGCAGGCGAAGGGCTACGCCTTCTCCGGCGACAACGAGTGGCAGCACGACTTTGAGGCGGCGTTTGAATATGAGGAAACGCCCGACCAGCTCACCTGCATCCGCGAAATCAAGCGCGACATGGAGCGCGCCGTTCCGATGGATCGCCTGCTCTGCGGCGATGTGGGCTTCGGCAAAACTGAGGTGGCTCTCCGCGCCGCGTTCAAATGCGTGGCGGACTCCAAGCAGTGCGCCCTGCTCTGTCCGACTACTATCCTCGCTTGGCAGCATTATCAGACTGTCACCAAGCGCTTTGAAGGCTATCCCATCCGCGTCGAGCTGCTCTCGCGTTTCCGCACGGCAAAGCAGCAGAAGGAAATTTTAGAGCGTCTCAAGCGCGGCGAGATCGATATGGTTGTCGGCACCCACCGCTTGGTGCAGAAGGATGTGGTGTTCCGCGACCTCGGCCTTGCCATCATCGACGAGGAGCAGCGCTTCGGCGTGGCGCAAAAGGAGCGCTTCAAGGAGCTTGTCAAAAACGTCGATGTGCTCACCCTCTCCGCCACCCCGATTCCGCGCACCCTCAATATGGCGATGAGCGGCCTGCGCGACATGAGCGTCATCGAGGAAGCGCCGATGAACCGCCTGCCTGTCCAGACCTATGTCCTCGAGCACGACAACGCTGTCATTTACGAGGCAATCCGGCGCGAAATGCGCCGCGGCGGTCAGGTGTTCTATCTGCACAACAGCGTCGAGACCATCAGCGCCTGCGCCGCAAGAATTCAGGAAGCGGTACCCGACGCGAAAATCGCGATTGGTCACGGCAAGATGAAGGAAAACGAGCTCAGCGAGGTGTGGAGACGGATGCTGGAGCAGGAGGTGGACATCCTCGTCTGCACCACCATCATCGAAACCGGCGTCGATTTGCCCAACGCCAACACCCTGATTATCGAAGACGCCGACCGCATGGGACTTTCTCAGCTTCATCAGCTGCGCGGACGCGTCGGACGCAGCGCGCGGCGCGCCTACGCCTACTTCACCTTCCGCCGCAGCAAGGTGCTCACCGAAATCCAGCAAAAGCGCCTTGCCGCCATCCGCGAATACACCGAGTTTGGCAGCGGCTTCAAAATCGCCATGCGCGACCTCGAGCTGCGCGGCGCCGGCAACATCATGGGCGCGCAGCAGCACGGTCATATGGAGAGCGTCGGCTATGATATGTACCTCAAGCTGCCCGGCGAGGCGGTCTGCGAGGAAAAGGGCGAGCAAAAGCCTTCGGATGACGTCGATTGTCTGATT
>JAFUUV010000001.1 GCA_017471345.1 Ruminococcus sp. | reverse complement strand
GGTGCAGTCGGATACAAAGGAAACAGCTCTTTTCAATCTGCTTAATGAGCACGCTTTTGAAATCGGCGGCGTTCGGGTTGATATTAACCCGATTAAGGCTGATGAAACAGGAACGCTCAGCGAGTATTTGCCTACAGTGGAGAAGTATTTGAATACAATTGAAATCCTTGATGACGGCAAATATAGCATTGACAAGTGCGCGGTATCTCATGCCAAAAGGGGAAGTATCTACACAATACCGGTTGCTGCTTCTCCCAATCTGCTTCGCAGGCTTGAAAAAGTCGGGATTGTACCAAAGGACGAAATGACAGATATTGTTTTCGAAAGCGATACCGGTTCTTGGAATAAACTGATTATCCCCGACCGCTACGGCAATAAAACCAACAGTATTGATATTTCCGATGTCTTGTCACAAGGAGAAGTGTCTGTTGCACAGCAGGTTCTTCATGAAGCTATCGAGCGCGAACAGTCGATTGAAAAAGCGAAACAAAACATAAACAAAGATGATATTGAAATACTTCAAACATTAGAGCCGAGAAAAAGTGTCTTGAATTTCTCTCAGGACGAGCTTGCGCGGACTTCTGTCTGGAGTGAACGGTTTGCGGCTGACATAGGCAAAAAATCGCCGTTTTATAGAGCTGAAAACGGCGAGTGGCGTGACCGCGATGAAAGTAAGAGCAAAATCATAACAGTCGAAGCTGTTGAGACGGATTTTCAGAGTGTCCGTAATGACATTAAGGCTCAGAAAATCAAGAGAGGAATAACCGTAAATAAAGATACGCTTTGGAGTATTCAGATAAGTCGCAAGGGGCTTGAAGATAGTGTAAAATATGGCTTTAAGCATAAAAACGGAAACATTTACAGTCTATTGTATGCTATTCAAAATATTGTTGCCAATAGCGTTCTTTTGGATAGTAATATTTCTGAAAATAACAATAACAATAAAGCCTATAACACGGCGTTCATGCACAAGCTCTACGCTATTTGCAGAATCGGTGACCAACCTGTTTTGGCAAAGCTGACCGTAGAAGAATTTCTTGACGGCAAAGGCTCTACGCTCAAGAGAATGTACAATCTGCAAGACATAAAAACGGAACCGCTCAGGCACATAGAGTTCACTGATAATCAGTTAGCTCGCTCAGTCCTGAACGGTTCTGAAATAAGTGTAGCAGATTTATTCAGGGTTGTCAAGGCGTTAGATAAAGACTTTTATCTGAACAAACAGCCGCATGAACAAGCAAAGGTGTTTCAGGTTATCACCAATGCAGGTGATGACGGCGGCTACGATGAAAAGCCGGAATACGCTACTCTTGACGAAGCAATTCAGGCTGGAAATCAGTATATAGCCGACGGTTATATTGGTTTTAGTGTTTACAATGAGGAGACGAAGCGGATTGAGTATGTTTCCGGTCAATTTGACGTAGAAAGCGCTTATTCCGCTGAAATTCTCGAAATCAATCAAATACCGGTTCCGTTTGATTTGAATAATCAGTATGTGCAAGGTGATACCAATTTTAATATTTTTGATGAAGAAGCTGAAAGCAAAAAATATCCGTTTTTTGGACACAGCGAAATAGTCAATGAAATGTTATCGGCTACACCTTATCTCAGAGCCAATCTTGACGAAATTCGCGCATACTTTGAATCGGAAACAGATGCAGTTGTCAGACAACAGTATTTACGCGGCATTTTCAACGACGATTTTTCAGAAGTGATCCTATCTGACGGAACACGCGTAGGATATAAAACCTATGAAAACGGATTGCTGATTTGGAAAGGTCGCTATCCAAATCGTGAAGGACAGCGTTTTTTGCATTGGGACAGCGTTGTGGGACATTTTGATGCTATGCGTATGCTCGGAATGTTACACAGTGGCGCTTTTGCTAACGATATTCAAAATGGGCAGTTGACGTTGGTATCAGGCATAAACGAAGTGCCTGAGAAAGCGTTTGCTTTTTCTCAGGAAATAATCGACAAGGCGCTGATACGCGGCAGTATCGTAGAAAATGGAAAATTCAGGATTTTCGAGCAATTTCAAAAAGGCTTGTCTGCGAAGGAGAATATCACCTTTCTGAGAAAGGAGTATGGCATTGGCGGTTGTTCAGAAATCATACCCTATACCGGAATTGCAGAAGACCATAACGGCAAGGGAATCCTTTTGCGACTCGGTTATAACGAAAATGCATCGCGTCAGCAGTTGAGTTGGAAGCAAGTTGAAAAGCGTATCGGAGAGCTGATACAAAACAATCTTTATCTTGCTCCATCGGAAAAAGAGCGTTATTCCGAGTGGCTGGAACAGCAGGAGCAGCGCAGAGCGGAGAGGAAAGCAGAGCGTGAATTAAGAGAAGCTGTCTATCAGCCGTCTGAGCCGACAAAAGCTGCATACAGTCCGACCATGCAGGAATATTTCAAGGTAAAGGGTGAAAACCCCGACAGAATTATTCTGTTTCAAATCGGCGCGTTTTATGAAGCGATGGGAGACGATGCAAAAGTAGTGTCCGAAGCGCTCGAATTGATTGTTACAAGCCGTCGTCTGACGGGCGACGAAGGCATAGCAATGTGCGGCTTTCCCGAGAACCGACTGGAAACAAACCTGAATATGCTTTTGGACAGAGGTTTTTCCGTTGGAATTTCAAGCGTCGATAAAACCGGAAGCCGTTCTTTTATCCCGATGGAATCAGACAGGGCGCACGAGCCGGTAAATTCAGTGCCGGTAGGCAGAATTGATTATCTGACTGCGGAGGGTGGGCTTGAACGCTCAATCGAGTACATCAATCCCACAATGCTTGAAAAGGATATAAGGGAAGAAAGCACCTATGATGTAAAAATGGCAGTCTATCTCTATCGTGATAAAGACGGTAGGGTTATGCAGCATGATTTTATTGATAGGTTGCCAAATCCCTTGCAGCACTTTGAAATCATTGACAAGCCAATCTCGCAATCTGAACAGGACGTTCTGTTAAGCCGTGCACAGGAGCTGATAGGCGAGTACATGGACGCGGAATTTGGCAGTGACAATAACGAGCCGTATCAATTGCCGGAAGATATTTCTAACGTTAATCTGGCGTATACAACTACCGAAGATGAACAGCACGAAATAACCGCCGATGCCAACCTGATTGATTTTCGTATTGAAACAAAGATTGACGAAAAGGTTGTCCGCGTTGAGCAATACGAATCATTGCAGGATATGGTGGAGAACGGCTTGGACGGAATCCGATTTGACGACCTTGTGTATGTCAGCGATGAAGAAATTATATCGTTTTACACCGCCGCCGACACAGCTGATAACGCTGCTGCGGATATCAACAGTATATCGGACGAACCAACAGAAGAAAAAAACTCTCTGCCCTTGGAAAAGCCTGTTGTGCAGCTCACGCAACAGGATATTGACAGTTTGATTATTCTCAAACCAAATATTCAAAACGGTAAAGCGGAAATATATCATGCTATTCAGGAGGAAAAGCCCGACAACGAGCTGATTTGTCTTATAAAGGAAACTTATCGCGGTGGCGGCAGAAATGTCCGGAGCGAAAGCGGTTTGCTGCTTCAAATGTTGGATAATTCCACAGGGATTTTTGTTGCCGCGTATGACAACACCTACCAGCCGGTTATTATCACCTATCAGCAGCTGTTAAAAAGAATCAGGGAGCTTGCCGTCACAAACCGCTATTTAACCGATTCGGAGTTTGACAGTTACGCGGAGCATTATCACCTTGGCGATAAGGCGGCGATACTCAGACAGGTCAACTTTAATTACAAATCAGGTAATACGGTATATATTAACGGACAGCCTTATTTGATAACCGTGCTATGTCGCGACAGCGTTGCGGTCAGTCAGACGGACGCGCCGTTATTCGGTCGCACCTACAGCCGCGAGGAATTTGAAGCTCTCCTGCTTCAAAATGTTGATGATAATTTAGGTCTTGTCGAAAAACCTGAAACAAAGTACGAAATATATCAGATTGCCGACACGGAGCAGGCGCATAAGTACATTTTCCTTTCGCTGAAATCGCTTGAAAAATCAGGCTTAACGGTTGAACGGGATAACTATCAGCTTGTCTACTCAGGAACGCTTGGAGAAGGCGAAACTCTCGACACACTGTATGAAAGGTTCAACGTCAATCACCCTGACGATTTCTTCGGTCATTCCATGTCGGTGTCCGACGTTGTTGTTCTCACCCAATACGGCGAGAGCAGGGCGTATTTCTGCGACGACGTAGGATTTCCCGAGGTTCCGAGTTTTTTGCTCCATGATGAGCTTCAGGAGCAAGACGTAAACGACACCGAGAGCATAGAGCTGCCTGAGAATCCCGAGAACAGCGATGTAATCGACAAAACAGTTGAGTATGCGGACAAAACCTTCCGTGTGAAGTCCGTCAATCAATTCGGACAGGCACATCTGGAGGATATTTCTTCCCTTTCTGATGGGTTCATTCCGATTGATACCGTTTTGCCTGTGGAAACCGTCAGAGAGCTGATAGAAGCGCAGAAGGAGAAAAATCCCGACAATTATGTGATTACCGATAATCACATCGGCGAAGGTATGCCTTCTCGGCGATTTGAAAATAACATCGCTGCTATCAGGATTATTCAGCAGCTTCAAGCGGAGGAACGTCCTGCGAGTAAAGCCGAACAAGAGATTTTAGCAAAATATGTCGGTTGGGGTGGCTTGTCACAGTATTTTGATAACAGCAACCCTCATTATGACGAGCTGAGAACACTGTTGCCGGAAAGTGATTATCAATCAGCCTATGACAGCACCCTCACGTCATTCTACACACCACCGGTTGTTATCAAGTCAATTTACAGCGCCTTGACAAATATGGGCTTTACCAACGGACGTATTCTTGATCCTGCCTGCGGCACAGGTCATTTTTTTGGTGTGCTGCCGGAACACCTCGCGCAATCTCAGCTGTTCGGCGTTGAGCTTGACAACATTTCGGGACAAATTGCAAAGGCACTGTATCCTAATGCCAACATCAAAATTCAGGGCTTTGAGAACGCCAAAATTCCGAACAATTCTATTGACGTTGCAGTCGGCAATGTACCGTTCGGCGATTATCAGGTTTACGACAAGGAATATAACAAGTACCATCTGATGATTCACGACTATTTCTTTGTTAAAACGCTCGATAAGGTTCGCCCTGGAGGAATCATTGCTTTTGTAAGTTCAAAAGGAACGCTTGATAAGCAGGATACAAAGGCGCGTATGCTGTTGGCTGACAAGGCTGATTTGTTAGGCGCAATACGCTTACCGAACAATACCTTTAAGTCAGCCGCAGGAACAGAAGTTACCTCAGATATTATTTTTCTGCAAAAACGGGAAAGCGCGGAAATCATCAAAGATTATCCTGATTGGGTATACACCTCTAAAAGCGCAGACGGTATGCAAATGAACAATTACTTTGTCGCTCACCCTGAAATGATTTGCGGCAGAATGATGATGCAGTCAGGTCGGTTTGGAGAGGAAAGCGTTTGTGTGCCTTTCGAGGATATCAAGCTTGGCGACGCGCTCAAAGCGGCGATAAAGAACGTTCAGGGTGAGTATGTTCCGTATACAGCCGCAAACGAGGAAAACGCAGAGCAGGCGAACATAGCCGCCGATGAAGCGGCTCGTAACTTCTCCTATTTCGTAAAGGACAACACACTGTACTTCCGAGAAAACGGCGTTATGTTTGTCAGTGCTTATAAAGGGAAAAAAGCCGAACGCATTAAGGATATGGTTAAAATTACAGATATTACGCGTGAGCTGATTGCCGCGGAGGTATCAGGATATGACGATGCTGTTATTGATGATTTGCGACAGCGCTTAAATACGGAGTACGATTCTTTTGTTACCCACTTTGGTGCTTTGAACAGCTATGCCAACAGAGTCTTTAAGGACGATAGCAGTTATCCCCTGTTATGTTCACTCGAAAACGTCCTTGTCAATGAGGAAACGGAAGAAAAAAACTTTGTTAAAGCTGACATTTTCAGCAAGCGGACGATTGCGCCGAATGTTGAAATAAATTCGGCGGAAAACGCGGAAGAAGCTCTGATTATTTCCGTATCTCAAAAGGGAAGGGTTGACCTTGAATATATGGCAAAGCTGACAGGAAGCAGCACCGAACAGCTCATTGCCGAACTGAATGGCAACAGCATCTTCCTGAAACCGTATGAGGGCGAATTTGTCACCGCTGACGAATATCTTTCCGGTAACGTCCGCAAAAAACTGACAACAGCGCGAATGGCGGCAAACGACGACCAAAAATACGCCGTTAATGTCAAGAATCTTGAAGCGGTTATCCCGAAGGATATTCCTGCTTCGGAGATTTCCGTGCGATTAGGTACAACATGGATTCCTGTACATTATTACAATCAGTTTTTGCAGGAAACCTTTCACCCTCAGTCACCCTCCATTGAGGTGCAGTACAGTCCGATGATGGGAAGTTTTTATATCACGCACAAGACATTTGATAACTATTCCGTTGAATCTATCAATCAATACGGTATCAAAGAACGCAACGGATACACCATCTTGGAGGATTGTCTGAATCTGAAAACGTCAGAGGTGCGCGATACCGTTGTCATTGACGGCAAAGAGCGCAGTGTCATCAACAAGGAGAAAACCGTGCTTGCACAGAGCCGTCAGGAACTGCTGAAGGCAAAGTTTTCGGAATGGATTTACCGCAATCCGGTGCGCCGCAGGGATTTGGAACGCATTTATAACGACAATTTCAATTGTATTGTTCCGAGACGTTATGATGGTTCTCACCTGACATTTCCAGGCAAAAACCCGAACATTACCTTCCGACCGCATCAGCTTGATGCCATTGCGCGCGGGCTATATGGAGGAAACGCGCTTTTGGCGCATTGCGTCGGCGCAGGAAAATCCTTTGAAATGATTGCGATTGCGATGAAGCTCAAGGAGCTCGGACTGGCACACAAAAGTCTGATTTGTGTGCCGAAGCATCTTGTCGCACAAATGGGCGCGGAATTCATGCGGCTGTATCCTGCGGCTAATATATTAGTTGCCGAGGAAAAGGATTTTACACCTCAGAACCGCAAACGGTTTTGTACGCGTATCGCTACAGGCGATTATGACGCGATTATCATCGGTCATACGCAGCTTGAAAAAACGCCGTTAAAGCCCGAAACCAGAATAGCGATGCTGAATCGCCAACGTGATGATATTCTTACTGCGTTGGAGGACGCAAAGTCCGAGGGGTTGGCAGACGCTACAGTTAAAACTCTTGCCAGAAGCAGGAAAAGGATTGAGAACAAGCTTGCAGAATTAAACGAACGCTCACTGAAAAAAGATGATGTGATTTGCTTTGAGGAATTGGGCGTTGACCAAATCCTTGTTGATGAAGCCCATGTGTTCAAAAACCTGTACATCTATACAAAAATGTCAAATGTAGCAGGAATCGGCGCAGGGAGCGAGAGCGGACGCGCTTCGGATTTGTACAGTAAAATCTGCTATCTGGATGATTTAAATCCAGGCAGAGGTGTTGTGTTTGCGACCGGAACACCGATATCCAACACCATGTCAGAGATGTATACCATGCAGCGATATTTGCAGCCGCAATTGCTTCAATCTATGGGGTTGATGAATTTTGACAGCTGGGCAACCACCTTTGGAGAAACGGTGACGGCGTTAGAAATCTCTCCCGAGGGCAACAGCTATCAGGCGAAAACACGCTTCGCTAAGTTTAATAACATTCCCGAGTTGATGGCAATGTTTCAGGAGGTTGCCGACATTCAGACAAGAGATACGTTACAGTTGCCCTTGCCTGATGTGAAAAGGCAAATTGTTGAAGTGCAGCCGACAGAGCAGCAAAAGAAAATGATTGAACGCTTGGGAGAACGTGCAGAGGTCATCCGTTCCGGCGGCGCTGATCCGCGCGAGGACAACATTTTGAAGATTATCAGCGACGGCAAAGCAATCGCTCTTGATCCGCGTATTCTGAATGCTGACAGCAGCGGTGGGATGAAGGTTGCCGCGTGTGCGGAAAGATTATTTTCTATCTGGTCGGAAAGCGAGGACAAAACGCAGCTTGTATTCTGCGACCTGTCAACTCCTTCTGTCGGTAAAAACAAAACGAAGGATTTTACCGTTTATGAGGATTTGAAAGCCCATTTGGTGTATCTCGGTATTCCTGAAAGCGAAGTGCAGTTTATTCAACATTATAAAAGCTCAAAAGCAAAGCAAAAGCTGTTTTCCGAGGTTAGGCGCGGCAAGGTCAGGGTGCTGATAGGTTCAACCGAAATGATGGGAACGGGCATGAATGTGCAGCATAAGCTGATTGCCCTTCATCACCTCGATTGTCCGAACCGTCCTGCCGATATTGAACAGCGTGAAGGACGCATTATCCGTCAGGGCAATACCAATGAGACGGTGCAAATCTATAATTACGTTACAAAAGGCACCTTCGACGCGTTCATGTATCAGATGGTAGAGCGGAAACAGCGGTTTATTTCTTCTGTTATGGCAGCTAATCACTTTAGTGAGCGCAGCGTTGAGGATATAGATGAAGCGACGCTGAATTTTGGTCAAATCAAGGCTGTTGCAAGCGACAATCCGCTTGTCATGAAGAAATTTGAGATTGACGGCAAGGTGAGCAAGCTCGCGGCAATCCGCAATGAGTTCATCAATGAGCACCGCCGTATGGAGGACGAGGTACAGCTGCTTTTGCCAAATACCATCAGGAAGCTTGAAAGCCTGTCCGCAAATTACAAAGAGGATATGGATTTTGCGAAAGCAAACCCCGAGCCGGAACCCTTTGACATTGAGATTGGTGGCATTCATTACGACAAACGCACGAAGGCGCTTGAAGAGATTGTTGCACAGAGGAAAAACATAAAGGGCACTGATTTGTTAGAAATCGGCAGCTACAGAGGGTTCACACTCTATTTGTATCAGGAAGGTGTGGGAAACTTTTCCAATCTCTGCATGACAGCCAAGCACCGCCTTGGATATCGCGTTCGTATTGAACCTGATAACGGCGCAGGAAACTTAGTGCGGCTTGATAACGTCATTTCATTTAAGATTATCGAGAAATACCATGATACCGTTAACGACTTATCGAGGGCAAAGCACCGTATGGCTACCGCTCAGGAGGAAATGAACAGAGAATTTCCGCAGGAAGCAGAGTATCAATCCTTGCTTGAGCAACAGGCAGAGATTAACGCAAAGCTGACTGTCGGAGAGGATAAATTAACGGACGGAAACACTGAGGGTAAGAATAACATCTGTCGTTCTTCCGATGAGAATTCTCAGCAGCAAGTGCTGCCAAACCGTCCGAGGATAAGGAGGTGAACAAGATGAAAAAACGAATTATGACAGGCAATTCCGAGATTGAGATTGATGATACCGACTCTGTTGAGCGTATGCGGCACAGGGACACCGACGGCGACGGCGTAGTCGATTACATTGACAGCAACGGCTATTCAAAGCCGAGTGACAAATACCGCTATAAGGAGGTATCGTCGGAGGAATACCGCAAACTCCAAGATGCAGGGTTTAATCACGAAAGTCAGCCAAGCAAAACAAATCCGAACAATCGCATTATTCGCTTTACGGAAAGCCAAACAGCCGTTATTGACAGGATTTTAAGTCCTGCTTTACGCAGAGGGGTTATGAAGTAAGACAATTCACAAAAATACTTTCTCACTGTACAGTACCAAAATTAGAAAGGATTTTTACTATGGCAAAAACTTTTAACATTGATGAATTAACACAACAACTTCAAGAAACGAATGATGAAATTGAAAAAGTGCGCGCTCAAAAGGATTCTGCCAATAAATACTATGATACGGAATTTCCGGACGACGCGCCTTTAGAGGTGCAGCAACAATTTGATGATAAGTTAATTACTGCGGTATATCACTATCAAAAAAGGCTTGATGACCTGATGAAGCAGAAGGAGGATATTATCAGTCAAATCACAGATGTTTTACGAGGAAATTCATCTGTGGACAAAGGCAAACTGAAAAATGAAATTCCTGCTAATACTTCAATCTCAAAAATAACCATTTCTCCGTTGCAGCAGCCGATCAACGGAACGATTGCGGTATGCTCCGCTACGTTCTATAACACACTGACGGTCAACGGAATCACCATTAACGAAGGTCGTAACGGATTATATGTCAGAATGCCGCAGAAACGGACGCAGCAGGGAAAATTTATCGACGTCGCTCACCCTTTGTCTGTAGACGGGAGACGCAATATCAACCAAACATTGTTAAGCGCTTATCGCGAGAATATTTTAAAGCAGGAATTTAACGTTGCCGCTCCCAAAACCATAACGGCACAAAATTCTGTTAAATATCCTCCTGAGTACGGAAACAGCCTTGCTCGGCTTGATATCGTCGTAGGCGATATGGTTGTCCATAATGCCAAGATTATCAAGACCAACAACGAACCGCGTCTGTTCATGCCAAGCTACAAATCGAAGGACGGCAGCTTTACGTCAATCTGCAATCCTGCGACTAAAGAGGCTTTTTCGGAAATGAACCAAAAAAGCCCTTGATGAATATAATACCGAGTATTCCTTCCGCAAGCTCACAGATGATGATGTAGCCGCGCTCAAAGAATCCGGTATTAAAGTTCAGTGCCGCAAGAACGCGCAGGGCGAAAATGTGGTTAAATTTAAGTTTGAGGACTTGCAAAAGGTCAACGCGATAATCAATCCCACGCCAACCGCCGCTCCAAAAATCTAATATTCTTTTCGGAAAGTGGACAATTTGTCCACTTTCCGCATTTGGGAGGTGAGAAGATGGACAAGTTGATAACCTGTGACAAGGGCGAATACGCAATCAAAAACGAAATGACTATTTCGGGCACATCATTCTTTATTGCCGAGGATAGACACTCAAAACAACCATATATGGTTGGAGAGCAGCAGTCCTCAGATGTCATGACCAAATACAGCCGTTTAATGGTTACAGACAATTATGTCGCTGCATTAAAGGAATGGAATCACCGTCTTGAAGCGGCAATTGACAACCTCAATTCCCAACAAACATCAGTAAGGACGTGATAATTTAATGGCAAGACCAAGCCAAAATATTCTGCGCCGCCATCAGAGCAAGAAACCGATGATGATTGTGTTCGCAATTCTGTTTATCATTGTTTTTCTGTTGGTATCATACTTCTATTACCGTTATCTGAACTATGTATATCTTCACGGTGAAGTTAACGAGCTGGGCAGCTATTTCTTAGCTCTCTCTGACACTGCGGAAATAAAGCTGCCTTTTTTCTCGGCTT
This sequence comes from Ruminococcus sp., assembly GCA_017471345.1. GTDB lineage: Bacteria > Bacillota > Clostridia > Oscillospirales > Acutalibacteraceae > Ruminococcoides. The sequence continues at coordinate 3,522 of JAFUUV010000001.1, read as the reverse complement.
TAGGCGATATTCTTTGGTTTAATCTGAAAATCTGGTGGGTGTATCTTTCCGTAATTGCTATCATGTTCATCTACATGACTTCCCGAAATCGCAACGATTTTAAGAACATGGAACATGGTTCGGCAAGATGGGCGAACGCACGAGAAATAAAGAGATTACAAAAGCGAAAAACAGGTATTCCACTGGCAAAAGATACATATTTACCGCTTAAATCAAAATTAGCGGCAAATCTCAATGAGACTGTCATCGGCGGTTCGGGAGCAGGTAAATCATTAAGAAAATGCAAGGCAGATATTCTTCAAATGAACGGCAGCTACGTTGTAACAGACCCAAAGGGTGAATTGTACCGTGACTGCGCAAAGGTTCTTAAGGAGCATGGATATAAGGTGCGAGTACTGAATTTGATAAATATTAATTTTTCAAATTCTTATAACCCGTTTGATTATATCACCTCTGAGCAGGACGTTGTTAATATTGCGTCGCTGTTCATGAAGAATACCGCAGGCGAAGGTGAAAAATCCGACTTCTTTTCCGAAGCAGCAGGCAAGCTGTTAGTGGCTGTTATGCTGTACCTTTTCAAATCGGAAAATGAGATAAAAACATTCGGACGGGTTATTCGCCTGCTCAATTCTATCCGTTACAAAAACGGCAGTATTGATAGGTCTTGTGAGTTTGCGCGGTGTCTGAACAGACACGCTTCTGAACATCCCAACGACGCAGCGTCTATTAACTGGAGCGGTATGCAGGCAAACGCACAGGAAACACAATCTTCTATCAACGAGGTGCTTTCTACACGCTTGCAGCTGTGGGCTACAACCGATTTGGACGCCATTACGTCAACGGATGAAATGGATTTTGACAGCATTGGCAAGGAGAAAACCGCGATTTTCCTGATTATTCCGGCTGCGGGAAACCCCTATAAAGCTGTCAGCAATATTTTTTACAGTCAGCTGTTTCAACGACTTATGCGCATTGCTGACAGCAAGTACCGAGGTCGTTTACCGCAACTTGTCAGTTTCGAATTAGACGAATTTGCCAATATAGGCGAAATACCTTCGTTTAATGAAATTCTCGCGGTTGCGCGCAGCTACAACATTAGGATTTGCATTATCATTCAAGGCTTGTCGCAGCTTAAATCTATTTACGAAAAGACCTATGACAGTATCATCGGTAACTGTGCTATTTTTACTGTGTTAGGTTCAACCGATAAGGATACTTTGGACTACGTTTCGGATAAGCTCGGTAAAACAACAGCCCGAAACGACAGCCGTTCTTTTAACCGCGCAAGTATGCAGGGCGGCGGCGGTCAGGACACCGAAGCGGTTGCGGAACGTCCATTGCTTTACCCTGACGAAATCAAAGCGGCAATTAACCCAACAGGAGAAGCAAGCGAATATGGAGGTAACTCCATTGTGTTTGTTGGTTATGAATATCCGATGTTTCTGCCTAAGTACGATACATTTAGTCACCCGCTTTTTGCTCGGTGCGGTTCACAATACGAAGGATTCACACAGAATTGTACCGACATTGAAAAAGAGTACGCGCCTGTCTGGAAGCAAAGGCTGATTGCTTATAAAAAGATGTATGAGGACTATACGGTTATGGAGAAAGAAAGCCAACAGGAATACAACGAGCAGTCAGCCGCGCAGGAACAGGCTGAACAGGAACGGCTTGAACAAGATTTTGGAAACAACAATCCCGTGCAAGCTCCTGAGCTGCCCCATACCGAGGAGGAATATGCCGCGTATGCCGAAAAGGCTGACAGAGAGGATTACGAGCCTGTAGATGATTTTGACGATGGAGCTGACGACGAACTCAACGATGTTGCTCCGTTTGTCGGTGAGATGATGATTATAATGGGAGATGATGAATAATGGATAAGGAAACCTTTGAGGTCTTGCAGAGCGAAATGACCAAGGGCTTTGAGCAGAGTATTTTTATCGGCGCAAAAAAGATGATAGAGCTATCCGCAAAGTATGTGCTGACAAACACGCCTGATAACGCGTCGCTTAAGAAAGGCGCGGAAGAACGTCTTGTGCGGTTGTTAGCATATTGCCTTATGAATGAACAGCCCGTCAGCTCAACCGCGCTTATTCGAATCCTGCGCGAATCCGAAACAGATAAGGACTTAATGGATTTGCTTCAATATGACTGCACCGACGCGTTTGAACGCTCTGTCAACGAGGTGGTTTACGCTTGCCTGAATTTTTTCAGCGAAATCGGAGAAGCCATCGAAGATTTTGAACAGGAGATGATCAATCATGCCAACTGTTGATGAAACCGCGCAAGCCATGTTTGGCATGGGGCGAATGAACCCTATGACCATGATTCAAATCTTTAGAGAAATCAATTCGATTCTGAGTATGTTTAAGTCAAAATCAGGTCACGCTGCTGAGAGCGTCTATAACTTTACCGGACAGCATACGGACATAGCCTTTGTTGCGGAAAACGGTAAGCTGAACGCTTCGGAGATTGAAAAGATTCCGGACAAGCAGCTTAGAGAAAATGTTCAAAAGAGCTTTTCAGACGCTGTACAGGACGGCTACTTGGATTACGACGCAAAAACAAGAGATTTTTCGGTAACACAAAAGGGTATGGAGCATATCAACTCCGATGCCTTTATGACGCAATTCGAAAAAGACCAGAGAGGTCAGATTGCAGGCAACAAGGCAGAGGTCAAATTAAGAGGGAATGAATCGGATTTGAATGTGTTTCGCTTCACAGATTCTATTAACCTCCAGTCAATTGCAAGCGCCTATCCGGCTGAGTCTGAGCGTATTGTGAAGTATTTTAAGGAATGTGAGAAATACGGTTTTGTTCATATTTCCTCTGATGGCATCGCAACACCGACGGAAAAGTGTTTAGCGTATCTGGAACAAAATCCTGTGGAGAATTTTGATATCGAAAAAGTCTCACCTGATAATCTGGAACAAGTTGTAGATAAGGTCATTGAACGGCAAGTGGCAAATTTCTATGATTACGAACAAAATGGCAAGATCAACGCGGAACTAAAAGCGGAAGGTGCTGTGGAATATAAGAATATCACAGCGGAGCAAGCTGAGTATTTGCGAAGTGTTAAGGGCGAGCAAGGTCTGCGGTTTGCTATCTTTGACGCAGTTCCGGACACCGGCAACAAAGTGAAGATTGGCGGCTATAATCTTGTCTTTGCAAAATCCGATTCTGATAAATTCTCAAAGCTGCTTACTGATTTGGAGAGCAGAAAGCAAAGAGAACAGATGCCAAAGCAAAGTAAAAAGGAAGTTCCGCGTAATGTGTTGGAAAATACGTTTGAAAACGTGGCTTTCGGCGCAGAAACTGCCAAAAAAACAGTTGATTTTGTTTCGGACAATTCTTCCGGTACAGACGCAGCTGCTGACAGCGCAAGAATGGCTGCGCAACAGGGGGCAAATCATCTTCGCGCAATGGCAGAGAAAAAAGCCAGGGAACAGGCTGCAAAAAGAGCCGCCGCAAAAGCCGCTGCTCAGGCAGGCGCTAAGGCTGCTGCCAAAACAGGCAGTACCG
>JAFUUV010000234.1 GCA_017471345.1 Ruminococcus sp. | reverse complement strand
GCAAAGCTTAGAAAGCGCCATGCTTTTCGCCTGTCAGTTTTCACTTGGCGATTTGTCGCGGCGCAAGCTGGCAATTCATCCGGATCAGCTATGCTGTTACAACGAGCTTGTGATGCAGGATAAGGAGTGAAATATATGACATCTTACGAAACCGCCGTCCTCGCCGCGAAGGCGATTGACGGCAAAAAAGGTTTGGATATACAGGTCATCAAAATCAGCGATGTATCTGTCATTGCGGATTATATGGTGATTGCGACCGGCAACAGCTCTACTCACGTCAAGGCATTGGCGGACGAAGTGGAGTATCAGCTTGATGAAGCGGGCATTTCTGTCAGCCATATTGAAGGCTACCGCTCCAACAGCTGGATTTTGCTCGATTATATTGACGTGATTGTCAATGTGTTCTCCGGAGAGGCAAGGGAATTCTATGACCTTGACCGTCTCTGGCAGGACGGCGAACCGGTAGATTTAACCGGCATTATAGTAGATTAAGACATCCGAAAGGATTTCTGGAGGGATATCAATTGAAGTATAATCATAAGGCAATCGAGCCGAAATGGCAGGAAATCTGGGAAGAGAAGGGCGTTTTTCACGCTCAGGACAACAGCGAAAAGGAAAAATTTTATGCGCTGATTGAATTCCCTTACCCTTCGGGACAGGGCTTGCACGTAGGTCACCCGCGTCCGTATACCGCTTTGGACACTGTCGCAAGAAAGCGCCGTTTGCAGGGATACAATGTTCTGTATCCGATCGGCTGGGACGCGTTCGGACTTCCGACCGAAAACTACGCTATCAAAAACCATATTCATCCCGAGATTGTCACAAAGAACAATATCGCGCGATTCAAAAAGCAGATTCAGTCGTTGGGTATTTCCTTTGACTGGAGCCGTGAAATCAATACCACCGACCCCGATTATTATAAGTGGACACAGTGGATTTTTATTCAGCTTTTCAAGAGAGGACTCGCTTATAAAAAGGAAATGAACGTCAACTGGTGCACATCTTGTAAGTGTGTGCTTGCCAACGAGGAGGTCGTCAACGGCGTCTGCGAACGTTGCGGCAGCGAGGTTGTCCATAAGGTCAAATCCCAGTGGATGCTGAAAATCACAGAATACGCAGACAGGCTGATTAATGACCTTGATTTAGTTGATTATCCCGAGCGCGTCAAGGCGCAACAAAAAAACTGGATTGGCAGAAGCACCGGTGCGGAAGTAGATTTCACGACTACAACCGGCGATACGCTGACCATCTACACCACCAGAGCCGATACGCTTTACGGAGCGACCTATATGGTCATTTCCCCCGAGCATCCGTTGATTGAAAAATGGGCGGATAAGCTTGGCAATATGGACGAAATCCGCGCTTATCAGGCGGCTGCCGCCAGAAAGTCCGATTTTGAACGCACAGAAGTTGCCAAGGAAAAAACCGGCGTCAAGCTTGACGGCGTTCGCGCGATTAATCCTGTCAATAATACGGAAATCCCGATTTTTATTTCCGACTATGTGCTGGTTTCCTACGGTACCGGAGCGATTATGGCTGTACCTGCTCACGATACGCGCGACTGGGAGTTCGCGAAAAAGTTCGGGCTTCCCATCATCGAGGTTGTGAAAGGCGGCAATGTGCAGGAGGAAGCCTTTACCGATTGCGCCACCGGCATGATGGTAAATTCCGGAATGCTGGACGGTCTGACGGTAGATGAAGCAAAAAAGAAAATTATCGACTGGCTTACCACAGAGGGAAAAGGCCATGCAAAGGTAAACTATAAGCTGCGTGACTGGGTATTCTCCCGCCAGCGCTACTGGGGCGAGCCGATTCCGATTGTTCACTGTGAAAAATGCGGCTTTGTTCCGATTGATGAAAGCGAGCTGCCCTTGAAGCTGCCGATGGTCGAGTCCTATGAGCCGACCGATAACGGCGAATCACCGCTTGCCAACATGACGGACTGGATTTCCACCACCTGTCCGTGCTGCGGCGGCAAAGCGACGCGTGAAACTGATACCATGCCGCAATGGGCAGGCTCCTCGTGGTACTTCCTGCGTTATATGGATCCGCACAATACCGAAGCGCTGGCTTCCAAGGAAGCGCTTGCGTACTGGTCGCCTGTCGATTGGTATAACGGCGGTATGGAGCATACCACACTGCATCTGCTTTACAGCCGCTTCTGGCACAAGTTCCTTTACGATATCGGCGTCGTTCCCACTGTGGAGCCTTACGCGAAACGCACCTCTCACGGTATGATTCTCGGTGAAAACGGTGAAAAAATGAGCAAGTCGAGAGGAAACGTCGTCAACCCTGATGATATCGTCAACGAGTACGGCGCAGATACCATGCGTCTGTATGAGATGTTTATCGGCGATTTCGAGAAGGCTGCTCCGTGGAGTCAGGCGAGTATCCGAGGCTGCCGCCGCTTTATTGAGAGATACTGGAATCTGCAAACCGTTCTGATTGACGGTGACGTCATTCGTCCCGAACTGGAGAGCGCTTTCCACAAAACCATCAAAAAAGTCGGCGAGGATATAGAAAATATTAAGTTCAATACCGCTATCGCCGCGCTGATGGCGCTGATTAACGATATTTCCAACGTAAAATCCATTAATCGGGAAGAGCTGCGGATTTTCTCCATTCTGCTCAATCCCTTCGCGCCTCACATCACAGAAGAAGTATATGAGATCTGCAAGCTCGGCGAAGGTATTCTCGCGCAAGCCCAGTGGCCTGTCTATGATGAAAGCAAGTGTGTGGATGAAACCGTCGAGATTGCCGTGCAGGTAAACGGTAAAATCAAAATCAGACTTAATATTCCTGTTGAAGCGGATAAGGACGCGGTACTCGCAATGGCAAAGGCAGAGGAGAAAGTGCAGGCAGCTATCAGCGGCATGAATATTGTCAAGGAAATCGTGGTTCCCAAAAAGCTTGTAAATATAGTCGTTAAGCCATAAAAAAAGCCAATAACAAAAATTTTTATAAAATTCTACATTTCTATTGACTTTGTTAGCGACATATTGTATAATTACAAATGCAGTTTTTGCAGATTACCCATGCCCTTTGGCAGATGGGAGGGAAGATAGATGGCTGAAATCAGATTAAAAGAGAATGAATCTCTTGAAAGTGCTTTAAGAAGATTCAAGAAGCAGTGTGCCAGAGCCGGCGTTATTGCCGAGGTACGCAAGAGAGAGGCTTACGAGAAGCCCTCTGTAAAGCGCAAGAAAAAGTCAGAAGCAGCTCGTAAACGCAAATACAGATAAGCACAAATGGGGCGGACAGTGTAGGCTGTCCGCTCTTTGATTAGGGAGGATAACCATGAAAAAAATCCTTGTATTACTCGGTCCGAATCTGAATATGGTTGGTATTCGCGAAAAAGGCGTCTACGGCGCGGAAACCGCCGAGAGCATCGCTGAGCAAATCCGCGACTACGCACAAAAAACAGGCTTTGAAGCGGATATCAGGCAGTCTAACCACGAGGGAGAACTGATTGATATCATTCATGCTTCACGTGAAAAATATGTCGGTGCTGTGATTAACGCCGGTGCGTTGACGCACTACAGCTACGCGCTGCGCGACGCCATTGCGTGTGTGTCTTTACCGTTTATAGAGGTTCATATGTCGAATATCCACGCACGCGAAGAGTTTCGGCATACGTCCGTCATTGCGCCCGTCTGCGCCGGACAGATTGCCGGCTTTGGAAAGCTGAGCTATTTTCTGGGGATTGAGGCGCTGAGGGAACTTTGCCATGACTGAATTATTCCAAATAAGAAAAAAGCATATCCGTGATATACTAAAAACTCCCCATACCGCCGCGCTGATAACCAATGAGGTCAATATCGGTTATTTCTGCGGTTTTTTCCACAGCGAGGGATACTTGCTTGTAACTGCCGAAAACACGTATTTGCTGGTGGATTTTCGCTATATAGAGGCGGCGAAACGACAAGCAAATGACTGTGAGGTCATATGCTTTCAAAAGCTTAGTGAGGAATTAATGTCTTTGCTTGTGAAAAACACAGTGCAGTCGGTACACATTGAGCAAAACAGTTTGACGGTGGCGCGATTTCTGTTTTTTCGGGATAAATTCCGCGAAAAGCAAATTGAGGTGATTTCCGACGATCAGCTTGATATCGCCATCGGGAAATCCCGTGTGATTAAGGATGACAGCGAAATAAAAAAAATACAAACAGCACAGGAAATTGCCGAAAAAGCGTATCTTGAGATGCTCAACGATGTCAAAATCGGCGTGAGCGAGCGAATCCTTGCCGCGCGTTTGCAGTATTTAATCAAGCGATACGGTGCGGAGGATATCTCCTTTGATTTGATTACGATTACCGGAAAGAAAACCTCCATGCCGCACGGTGTACCGGCGGATGATGTGATACGGGAGGGTGATTTCTTTACCTGTGATTTTGGTGCTGTTTATGAAGGATATCACAGCGATACAACACGCACGGTCGCCGTTGGTAGTGCGACTGATGAAATGTGTAAGATTTATGATATTGTTTTGCAAGCCCAGCGGAAAGCGCTGACCGTTGTGAGAGCAGGCGTTGCCGCTTCCTCAGTGGATGAAGCGGCACGCGATGTCATCACGCAGGCAGGGTTCGGCGCGTATTTCGGTCATGCCACCGGACACGGCGTCGGACTGAATATCCATGAAGCGCCGACTGTTTCATCACGCAGCCGTGAAATACTGCAAAGCGGTATGATTATCACCGATGAGCCGGGAATCTATCTGCCCGATTGCTTTGGTGTGCGCATTGAGGATATGCTCTTGGTGACGGATACCGGTTACCAAAACTTTGTTTCCTTGCCCAAAGAATTGAATATTTTATAAAAGGCTTGCATTTTCAGACGATATTATGTATAATGGTAGATAATGACAGCGTGGTTCGCAAAACCGCGTGACAAAAACTTAGGAGGTAATTACAATGATTTCAGCAGGTGATTTCAGAAACGGCGTGACATTTGAAATGGATGGTCAGGTTGTATCCATCATTGAGTTTCAGCACGTAAAGCCCGGCAAAGGCGCTGCTTTTGTCAGAACGAAAATCAGAAATGTCATCACGGGTGCGGTTGTTGAAAAGACATTCAACCCCAACGATAAGTATCCCACTGCTTTTATTGAGAGAAAGGATATGGAGTATTCCTACTCCGACGGCGATCTTTACTACTTTATGGATACGGAAACATGGGAGACGCTTCCCATCAACAAGAGTGTTCTCGGTGATAACTTCAAGTTTGTAAAAGAGAACATGGTTTGTAAGGTTCTGTCCTACAAAGGAAATGTCTTCGGCGTAGAGCCGCCCAACTTTGTTGAGCTGATGATTACCAAGACAGATCCCGGCTTCAAGGGCGATACCGCTACCAACGCTACAAAGCCCGCTACTCTCGAGACCGGCGCGGAAATTAAAGTGCCGCTCTTCATCGACGAGGGCGAGGTTATTCAGATTGACACCAGAACCGGTGAATACATGGGAAGAGCATAACGCTTTAGGAGCATATGATGAATATTACAGAAAAACTTGCTTATATCAAGGGCTTGGCGGAGGGCTTGCAGCTTGATGATTCCAAGCCCGAGGTCAAGGTTATTAACGCGATTGTAGATTTGCTTGAGGATATCTCTTACGATCTGACCGATATGGAGGAGATCTATGACGAGCTCAGCAGTCAGGTTGAGGAAATTGACGAAGATCTCGCCAACGTTGAGTCCGAGTTGTATGATGACGACATTGATGACGAAGATGAGGATGACGACATTGACGACGAAGATGAGGACGACTACGATTTCGAGGACGAGGACAATCCTTTTTATGAGGTAACCTGCAGTTCCTGCAATCAGAAAATCAATGTCACCGAGGACGTTCTTCTCGAAGGCGAAATTGAATGTCCCAATTGCGGCGAGCTTCTTGAATTTGACTTTTCCGGTTTGTTTGATGACGAACAGGAGTGCGACACCGATTGCGAAACTTGCGGCGGCTGCAATACCGATACAAAAGAATAACTTCCGCACATTTACACACCCCTTGTATAGGATATACGAGGGGTGTTTTTTTGCTGTATTTCAAAAGAAGAAGGCGCCGTTTTCGAAAAAGGATGTTGATTTTACCTTTGTTTATTCTGATTTGCGTGCTGTTGGTACGCGCATTTGAATCACAGGTTTCCGCGTTTTCACAAACCTATATTCCGGCATTTGCCGAAAGAACCGCGACGGAAGCCATCAACGATGCTGTGCTTGCAAAGCTGAGCGAGTTGGATTTTACCTATCGGGATTTGGCGGAGATGTTATGTGACGAAAACGGCAAACCGCAGTCCGTTCAGATAAACACTGTCAATATCAACAGACTCAAGGCGGAGACAACGCGCGCAGCACAGGACGAACTGACTAAAATCAAGCACAGTGAAATTTTCGTGCCTTTAGGCGCCTTTACGGGATTTACATTGATTTCCAATTCCGGTCCAGATATTCGCCTGACCTATTGCATGACCGGCAGCTTCAATTCGCGGATTGAAAGCAGTTTTCAAAGTACGGGTGTCAACCAGAGCATACACCATCTTCGGCTGATTGTCACTGCCAAAATTGTTACTGCTTCGGTGGACTGTCAGGATACGATGACCTTCGAGACGGATTTTGAGCTGGCACAAAATACCATCAATGGAGATATTCCCACAATATATGGTGGCTTACGGAATGTTTATTAACGAGATAAATGATTTTCATCAATGATTTTATGGAAAAATATTGAAATAAAAAACACTTTGTGATATACTTAATTAGTTATAATATGGGTAAGGAGGCGTTGATTTGTCCAATCAGGTAATCCTCTCGGATAAACTTTCCGAAAAGCAGAAGGAATATATGCGTTTGGTTGCTGAAATCATGGAAATCCGCAAACGCGGCGAAATGCCGCTTGCGTATGTCCGTACCTACGGCTGTCAGCAAAACGTTGCGGACAGTGAGAAAATCAAGGGAATGCTGGCACAGTCAGGCTTCGCCTTCACAGAGGAGCCGGAACAGGCGGATTTTATTTTGTTCAATACCTGCGCCGTCCGAGAACACGCGGAGGATCGGGTGTTCGGTAATGTCGGCGCTCTGAAAAATCTTAAACGCCGTCATCCGCAAATTCTGATTGCGCTTTGCGGATGCATGATGGAACAAGAGCACATCGCTAACCGCATCTATAACAGTTTTCCATTTGTCGGACTGGTTTTCGGCACACATTCGCTACACCATTTTCCGGAGCTGATGTATCATTCTCTGGTTAACGGCAAACGTGTTTTTGAACGCGGCAACGATGATCAGAAGCTGTATGAGGGAATCCCTGTGCGTCGCGACGGCGGTTTTAAGGGTTGGTTGCCGATTATGTACGGTTGCAATAATTTCTGTACCTACTGTATTGTACCCTATGTCCGCGGCAGAGAGCGCAGCAGGGAAAAGGAGATTATCCTTTCCGAAGCGCAGGATATGATTGCGTCCGGCTACAAGGATATTACGCTGCTCGGTCAGAACGTCAATTCCTACGGTAAAACCCTGGCACAGCCCATCAGCTTCGCGAGGTTGATTTCCGAGATTGACAGCATGGACGGCGACTATTGGCTGCGTTTTATGACGTCGCACCCGAAGGATTGCTCCAAGGAGCTGATTGACGCTATTGCCGGCGGACAGCATATCAGCAAGCATCTCCATCTCCCGTTCCAGAGCGGTTCGGACAGAATACTCAAGGCGATGAACCGTCACTATGACCGCAAAAAATATCTGGAAACCATCTCTTACGCCAAAGAAAAAATAGATGGTGTTTCGCTGACAAGCGATATTATTGTAGGCTTTCCCGGCGAAACCTATTAGGATTTCAAGGAGACGCTCTCGTTAATCCGTGAGGTGGAATTTACATCGCTGTTTACATTTATTTATTCACCGCGTGTCGGAACACCTGCCGCAAGTATGGATGATCCGATTTCCGCCGAAGAAAAATCCAAATGGTTCCGCGAGCTTTTGGATGTGCAGGAGGAAATCGCCGCCAAGCGCTGTGCTTCACTGGTCGGAACGACCGAACGTGTTTTGATTGAGGACGTCAAGGAAAAAACAGGCGAGCTGAACGCCCGTACCAGCGGCAATATCATTGTCGAGCTGAACGGCGATCACAGTCTTATCGGCACATTTCAGAATGTAAAAATCACTAAGGCTCGCAATTGGATATTAAAGGGCGAGATTGTATAAACTCAGGAGGTATTATTATGGATGTTATTACAATGGCAAGAGAGCTCGGCAGAGCGCTTCAGAAGGAAGAAACATATGTACAGCTGCACGCTGTACAGGCACAGGCTGACGCAGACGCGGAGCTGCAGCAGTTGATTGCCGACTTCAACACAAAAAGAATGGGCATCAATGAGGAGGCTTCCAAAAAAGACAGAGACCAGGAAAAGCTGACGACGCTCAACAAAGAAATGCGTGAAGTTTACTCCAAAATCATGTCCAACGAGAACATGATTGCCTATAATCAGGCAAAGGAAGCCTTTGATAAGGTGTCAAACCGCGTGCTGGCAATTGTACAGCAATCCATTGACGGCGTTGATCCCGAAATCGCTGATTATACCGAATCCTGTACCGGCAGCTGCAGCACCTGCGGAGGATGCAGCTAACTGAATGTCCACAACAGAAGGGGAGTGTGAAGAATGGCGGAGCTTTCTCCGATGATG